>JAXFTO010000022.1:0-18097 GCA_034176745.1 Bariatricus sp.
AAAAGAAACGACATACCAAATGCAGATAGATGCATACGGATATCTTCTTCATCTTTATTATGGAAGGAAAGCAAAAGGATGTATGGATTACCTTATTACTTGCGCTGACAGAGGCTTTTCGGGAAATCCGTATGAGGCGGGTGAGGATCGTACCTATTCGATGGATGCGCTCCCGCAGGAGTATCCCTGCAGAGGAACGGGCGATTATCGGAGTACGGCATTGATTGTCCGTGACGGCGCGGGAATCACGGGAAGTGATCTTAAGTTTCGTGGATATGAAATAAAAGATGGAAAATACAGTCTTCCGGGGCTCCCGGCAGTCTATGCTTCGGAGAAGGAAGCCGAAACTTTGGAAATTGATCTTGTGGATCCGGTAAACGGATTGGAAGTGACTTTATTATATGGTGTTCTTCCGGAGGAGAATATCATTACCAGAAGTGTCATAGTCAAAAATGCGGGGAAACATAAGCTTTATCTGGAAAAAGTGCAGTCTGCCTGCCTTGACTTTGTAGGAGGAAGATATGATGTAATCAGCTTCTATGGGCGCCATGCGATGGAACGAAATTTCCAGAGAAGTGAAGTGCTGCATGCAAATACAGTGATCGGAAGCCGCAGAGGCACATCCAGCCATCAGTACAGTCCGGTAGTCATTCTTGCAGGACACGAGACAACCGAATCACATGGAAGCTGCTATGCGATGAACTTTGTTTACAGTGGTGAATTTAAGGCGGAAGTTGAGAAAGATCAGTATAATCAGACGAGAATGCTGATGGGACTTCAGGATGAAGCATTTTGTTATCCGCTCGACGTGGGTGAAAGTTTCTTCGCACCGGAAGTAATCCTTACTTATACGGATCAGGGACTGAACCGTCTTTCTCAAAATCAGCACGCATGTATCCGGAAACATATTTGCAGGGGAAAATATAAGAATCAAGTGCGGCCGGTGCTTCTGAACAGCTGGGAAGCCTCTTATTTTGATATTACAGGCGAATCTCTCTGTCGGCTTGCCAGACATGCCAAAGAAGCCGGAATCGAAATGCTGGTCATGGATGACGGATGGTTCGGCAAACGGAACGATGACAACAGTGGCCTGGGAGATTGGTATGTCAACGAAAAGAAACTGGGAATGCCATTAAGTGAACTGATTCAGAAAGTCAATGCAGAAGGCTTGAAATTCGGAATCTGGGTGGAACCTGAGATGATAAGTGAAGACAGTGATCTGTACCGCGAGCATCCGGATTGGGCATTTGCGATACCAGGAAGAAAGCCTGTTCGAAGCAGAAATCAGCTTGTACTTGATTTTTCACGTAAGGACGTGGTAAATTATATCTATGATAAAATCTGTGAGGTACTTGATCAGGGAAATATAGAATATCTGAAATGGGATTACAACCGTAGTATTGCGGAAGTTTATTCAGCTGCAGCAGGCGAACAGGGAAGAGTTTTGTATGATTATATTCTGGGACTATATGATTTCCTGGAGCGTCTTGTGAACCGCTATCCGGATATGCTGATTGAAGGATGCAGCGGAGGAGGCGGAAGATTCGATGCCGGAATGCTCTACTATACACCGCAGATCTGGTGCAGTGATAATACTGATGCAGCAGACAGAATTCGCATTCAGTACGGAACATCCTTTGGATTCCCGGTTTCAGCGGTTGGATCCCATGTGTCAGCGGTACCGAATCACCAGACCGGTAGAGTAACACCGATGAACACCAGAGGTGTTGTTGCAATGGCAGGAACATTCGGCTATGAGCTGGATCTGGGAAAACTTCAGAAAGAAGAGAAAGAAGAGATCCGCAGCCAGATTCAGACGTATCATAAGTATGCAAAGCTGATTCAGAATGGAAGGTATTTCAGATTAACGAATCCATTTAAAGACGAAGCGGGAGCCTGGGAATTTGTTTCTGATGAGAAAGAAGAAGTGCTTCTTAGCATCGTTATGCTTGAAATGCATGGAAATATGACACCTGTTTATATCAGGCTTCAAGGGCTTGATGCGGATGCACAGTATCTGGATCCAAGTACAGGAAGAATCTACAGCGGCGCGGCACTTATGAATGTGGGAATTCCGTTCCTTGCTCATCTCGGTGAGTATCAGGCAGAACAGATTTATCTAGTAAAACAGATGAAAATCTGATAGAGAAAGGACATTTACTATGGATAAGGCAGATGCAGTATTTCAGAAAAGATTAGAAAGACACTATGACGAATTAAAATGGCTGTATATGGAGCTCTATCATAATGAAGATATGTTTGCAGAATTGTGTTCTCAGATGTATGAGTATTATATGAAACGCCGTGAATCTCTGAAAGAAAGAGATTTGGAGCGTGAGGCGGAGCCGGGATGGTTTAAGAAGAATGGCATGCTTGGAATGATGCTTTACATCGACAACTTTGCGGGAAACTTAAAAGGTGTGAAAGAGAAACTTTCTTATCTGGAATTATGTAATGTGAATTGTATTCATTTGATGCCGTTTCTGGATTCTCCAAAAGGGAGATCTGACGGAGGATATGCTGTTGCCGATTTCAGAAAAGTAAAACCGGAACTTGGAACGATGGAGGATCTTGCAGAACTTGCAGAAGACTGCCATAAGAGAGAGATGAATCTCTGCATGGATTTCGTTATGAATCATACTTCTGAGGATCACGAGTGGGCAATAAGAGCAAAAAGTGGTGACGGAGAATACATGAGTCGATATTTCTTTTATCATAATTATGATATTCCGTCACAGTACGAAAAGACCGTTCCGCAGGTATTCCCGACAACTGCTCCGGGGAATTTTACCTGGGTGCCGGAAGCAGGACATTTCGTAATGACCACATTCTATCCGTATCAGTGGGATCTGAATTACCAGAATCCGCGGGTATTTAACGAAATGATGTACAATTTTCTGTATTTCGCAAATCAGGGTATGGATATCATCCGAATCGATGCGGTTCCATATATCTGGAAACAGCTTGGAACCCCGTGCAGAAACCTTCCACAGGTACATACCATTGTCCGTATGATGCGTATGATCGGGGAAATTGTCTGCCCGAGCGTGGCACTTCTCGGTGAAGTGGTAATGGAACCGGAGAAAGTAGTGCCGTATTTTGGAACTGTAGAAAAACCAGAATGCCATATGCTTTATAATGTAACTACGATGGCAACAACCTGGAACAGCGTGGCAACGAAAGATACCCGCCTTTTGAAGCAGCAGCTTGATACTGTGAATAAGCTTCCGAGAGAATATACTTTCCTCAATTATCTCCGTTGTCATGACGACATTGGCTGGGGCCTTGATTTTGGAACGCTCAAAAGCTGGGGAATGAAGGAAGTAGATCATAAGCGTTTCCTGAACGATTATTTCACAGGCAAATTTCAGGGAAGCCCAAGCCGCGGAGAGCTTTACAATGATGACCCTGTCACACAGGACGCAAGATTCTGCGGAACCACAGCTTCTATGTGCGGAGTAGAAAGCGCCGGTTTCGAGCAGAATGAAGAGAAAATGGAAAAAGCCATCCGTGCAGATCTGATGCTTCATGCCTATATGCTCTCCCAGTCCGGAATCCCGATGCTCTACAGCGGAGATGAGATTGGTCAGGTAAATGACTACAGCTACAAAAAAGATCCGGATAAATGCGTAGACAGCCGCTATATACATCGAGGAGCTTTTCGGTGGGATCTGACAGAAAACTGCCAGAATCCGGATACTGTGCAGGGTAAAATATTCCAGACATTGTCCAAACTGGAGCATATACGTAAGAATAATACAATCTTTGATGCATCTGCAAACGTATATACTTATGATGTACATGACAATGCAATCCTCGGTATTATGCGAGTAAAAGATGATGAAACATTTTACAGTTTCTATAACTTCAGTGATCAAGACAAGACCGCATGGATGTACGAAGAAGGCGAATATGAAAACCTGTTAACAGGAGAAAAAGTGCAGCTTAAAGATGTGAAGATACCGGCACATGATTTCATCTGGGCTATGCCTGTTAAAGAAAAGGTGGAAACGGAAGAGAGTGAGAATACGGAGGAAGAAGTCATTACAGAAGATATGGCTCCTGAAACATCGGCAGAGGCAGCGCCTGAGGAAATAATCGCAGAGATCGTGACTGAGGAAATGCCGGTAGAGACAATAGCCGAGGAAACACAGATAACAGAAGAAGCAGTAACTCATACGGTTCCTGCTAAGAATAAGAAAACCAGAAATGTGGCAAAAAGAAGAGCGGCGAAGAAACATAATATAACGAAATAGGGAGCAGCTTTGAATGTTAAAGGAATCTCTGGATTTCTGACTATAAATCCGTTATACTAAGGATATGCTTAGTGTAACGGATTTTTTGATGGGGAATAGAAAATGAATTTTAAAGAAGGATGTAAAAAGAAAAATAGTAAGATAGTACTTGATTTATTTTGGTCATTTTTTAAAATGGGTCTTTTCACGTTCGGGGGAGGTCTCGCGATGCTTGCACTGATTGAAGAAAAGTGCGTTGAAAAGAAGCAATGGATCACACACGATGAGATGATGGACGTAACGATCATCGCAGAATCCACCCCGGGACCGATCGCCATAAACTGCGCAACCTTCGTTGGATACCAGCAGGCAGGAATCCCCGGAGCCCTCGCTGCAACAATAGGAGTGGTGCTGCCCTCCTTTATCATTATTTATCTGATATCCATGTTCCTGAATCAGTTTTTGGAAATCAAGATCATTGCGAACGCCTTCAAAGGAATCAAAGCAGCCGTCGGAATCATCATTCTTGACGCAGGAATCATGATGATCCGGAAAATGAATAAAGACATCATGGCAAAAGGAATTATGATAACATCCTTTACTGCAATGCTGTTGATACAAATATTTTCCTGGAACTTCACATCCGTCAGTCTGATGATCATGGCGGCAATCGTAAGCCTTGTAATTTACAAAATCAATACTTTAAATCAAGGAAAGGAGAGCAAATAAAAATGATATACGTAGAACTATTTCTTGCTTTCCTCAAAGTAGGATGCTTCTCTTTCGGAGGAGCCTATGGCGCAATATCCATCATTCGTGATACGGTCCTAAGCCACGGCTGGATCAGCGAAGAAACTCTGGCATACATGATCGCCGTCAGCGAAAGCACACCTGGTCCGATCATGGTCAACCTCGCAACCTACATCGGCCTAAACCAAGCCGGAATCCCCGGAGCCATCCTCGCCACAACCGCCGTAGTATTACCTGCATTTACCATCATCCTATTATTCGTAATCGCTCTCAGAAAAATATGGAACAACGCCTATGTACAGACAATCATCGCCGGCCTAAAACCCTGCATCATCGGAATCATCCTGGCAACAGGAGTCAGCATGATCCTACAAAACTGCATCCCACAAAACCAACCAATAAATGCAGACATACGTTCCATCATTGTAACCATAATACTCGCAGTCATCCTCCTAATATACAAATATCTCCTAAAGAAAAAATTCTCCCCCATGTGGCTCATCCTATTATCCGCCCTTCTGGGAATCATAACCTGGAGCACATAACCCTAGACTTATTCCCGACCCACACAGAGCCCGTCCTCCCAGCCCCCAATCCACTCAACACGGGTCCGCGTCAGCCAGCCCCCGTCCCGCCCAATACAAGGGGCCGCGCCAGCCAGCCCCGTCCAAGTATTTCAGAACAACCACCTAAAACACACAACCTACCTACACACGAAAGCCTCGCACAAGACCGTAGAAAACGCCGGTACTTAGGCGCCGTATTTTGGCGCCTTAGAACCGTTGCGCTTTTCTCCCGAGCGAGAGCGAGTCTTGTGCGAGACTTTCGTGTGGACATTTTTAAATACAATCCACGTTCCCCATTCCCATTCCCCAAAAAAAGTGTTAAAGTATAATAAAAAGTAATGAATAATAATATTCTCAAGGAGGAAGAAATAATGGCAAAGAATATTTTTGAACCTATGATGGCAAAACTAAAAGCAGATCCGAAAAAGATCGTATTTACAGAAGGAACAGATGAAAGAATTCTCGAAGCATCTGCACGTTTGCTCAAAGACGGTTTCCTAACACCGGTTCTGGTAGGAAAAGTTGATGAAGTAAAAGCAGCTGCTGAGAAATTTGGATTTGACATCACAGGAGCAGAAATCGTTGATCCGGATAACTTTGATAAATTTGATGAAATGGTTGAACTTTTCTGTGAACTTCGTAAGAAAAAAGGTGTAACACCGGAGCAGGCAAAAGAAGTATTAAGTCATGCAAACTACTTCGGAACCATGCTGGTTAAGATGGGACTTGCTGATTCTCTTCTTGGAGGAGCAACCTACTCTACAGCAGATACCGTTCGCCCGGCACTTCAGGTTATCAAGACGAAACCAGGCAACAAGATCGTTTCTTCATGCTTCATTCTTACACGTCCGACAGCAGATGGAGACAATGAAATCCTTGCAATGGGTGATTGCGCAATCAACTTGAAACCAACAGAGGATGAACTGGTTGAAATCGCCGGAGAGACAGCTGCATGCAGCAAATTATTCGGTATTGACCCGAAGGTTGCATTCTTAAGCTACTCTACACTTGGATCAGGAAAAGGTGAAGACGTTGACAAAGTACGCAATGCAACAGCAAAAGCGAAAGAACAGTTCCCGGATCTTGCAATCGATGGAGAATTACAGTTTGACGCTGCAGTTTCACCGCGCGTAGCACAGACCAAATGCCCTAACAGCAAAGTAGCAGGACATGCAAATGTATTCATTTTCCCAGACATCAACGCCGGAAATATCGGATACAAGATTGCACAGCGCCTCGGCGGATTTGATGCATACGGTCCGATCCTTCTCGGACTTAACGCACCAATCAATGACCTCTCCCGTGGATGCAACGCAGACGAAGTTTACGTAATGGCAATCCTTACAGCAGCACTGGCTTAATAGAATAAAGATCAGCTGATAGAATTACGGAATAATACATTCATTCAAGATAAAACACTCTTACAGACAATACCTCATATTTGATGAGGAAAGTTGCGGATAAGAGTGTTTTTTTGATTGGGATGCTTGACGCTTGTCCGCGAAATGCCGATGGAAGTATGGGAGATACCATTCTGTCCATGGGAAAGGTTCCGGATTGCTATGCCGGAACCTTTTGAAATTACTATGAAAAATATATTCTATACTATATAATTTCCAAAACTCTTTCTGCATTTTTAAAACAGATAGCTTCGATTTCTCCTGAAGAAAATCCTGCCTTTTCCAGCGCCGGAAGAAGAAGCGGCATATCCTGGCATCCGGTCAGCTCCATCTCGCAGTTCATTCCGTCAAAATCACTTCCGAGAGCGGCGACATCGATTCCACCGACATTTACAATATGACGCAGGTGGGATGCGATGATTTCGGCACTGCTGATTCCGTTATCCTGGAGAAAGGTGCCGTAGAAATTGACGCCTATGAGCCCCTGGCGTTCGCCCAGACTGCGGATCATGTCATCGGTCAGATTCCGGGAATGACCGCAAAGAGCGCGGCAACAGGAGTGGCTGGCAACAAAAGGAGCTTTTGTGCCATGGTAAACATCTTCGAAACCGGCATCAGAAAGATGAGATACATCGATCAGCATACCCATCCGTTCCATCTCCTGGATGACTTCGAGGCCGAACGCCGTAAGTCCTGTACCGGGTCTTTTGGACATATTATGTGGAAATCCAAGTTCATTTTCATAATTCCACGTCAGTGTAATCAGACGAACACCTTCTTTATAGAGCCTGTAAAGGCGCTCTATATCATTTTCCAGAATGCCGCCCTCTTCTACTGTGAGAAAACAGGAAAGCTTTCCGTCTGCTTTATTTTTCGTATAATCTTTGAAGGAAAAGGCGCAGGAGACTTCATCGTGTTCATTTGCATTTTCCTTAAGAAGATTTATCATCTGCAGGGCATCGTCATAATGACTGCCAGAGATCGGAGTGCGGCCGCGGTCAATAAAACAGGCGAAAAACTGAGCAAGGGCACCGCTTTGATGAAGACGATGAAGATCAATGTGGCCACGATTCTGCCATAAAGTTTCATCCGGCAGCGTTCCTTCTTTGGTATAAAGGCGGTACAGCGTATCGCAGTGAAGATCAATATAATTCATTTTAAGAACCTCTCTTTTTATTTGTAGATTAGGCTTTTTAGAAAAGCAATATGCAATTTTATAATTTAGTATACTTTATGGGAAGAAGGATGTAAAATAAAATTGTAATACATATAAAGATACGGGTATAATTTAGTCAGATACCGTCAGGGAAAAGGAGAGGAGAAAGATTATGTGGAATGAATTGAAATTGATTGCTGAAGATTTTGCAGACCGTGACTGGACTATGGCAGAGAAGCTGCTTTTTGGTGTGGACTGTCTGCTCGCAGGAGTGATTCTTGGATTTATCCTTTCACCGATCAGAAAGGGATTTTCACTTGGAAGTAATAATGGATGCAATAATACATCATACAACTGTTGCTGCGAAGAGGAAGAATAAAAGAGGTGTGTGATAAGTGTAGAGGTTTTTTGAAAAAATATCCAAAACTTCGGCACAATGCCACGTTGACAAAGAAAAGTGTGGTTTAATATAATAGGATAAACAAGGGCGTTTCCTGGTAGGGTAATTGCGCCCTTTTTTCATATTTTGACTCTGAACAGATATCATATTTTTATAACGGAGGAGTAACAACTATGAGACAATATACGAGAAAGGATATCCTGCGTCTTGTTGATGACGATGACGTTGGATTTATCCGCCTGCAGTTTACAGATATTTATGGAACATTAAAGAATGTCGCCATAACGACGGGACAGCTTGAGAGAGCGCTTGATAACGAGTGCATGTTTGACGGATCGTCCATTGAAGGATTTTCAAGAATCGAAGAATCGGATATGTATTTAAGACCGGATCTTAATACGTTTGCAATTTTCCCATGGCGCCCACAGCAGGGAAAGGTGGCAAGATTTATCTGCGATATTTATCGTCCGGATGGAAAAGCTTATGAAAGCGATCCGCGCCGGGTGCTTGAGAAAGTTATTAAAGAAGCAGATGAGATGGGGTATGAGTTCCTGGTAGGTCCGGAATTTGAATTTTTCCTATTCCATCAGGATGATGACGGAACACCGACACTGACAACTCATGAAAAGGCTGGATACTTTGATCTTGGTCCTCTTGATTTGGGAGAAAATGCAAGACGTGATATGGTGCTTACACTGGAAGATATGGGAATTGAGATAGAGGCGTCCCACCATGAAATGGCACCGGCACAGCATGAAATTGATCTGAAATATGAAGAAGCCCTGGAAACTGCAGATAATATGGTCACATTCCGGATGGTTGTAAAGACGATCGCAAAACGTCATGGGCTTCATGCGACCTTTATGCCAAAGCCCAAATACGGAATTAACGGTTCGGGAATGCATCTTAACATGTCACTTGCCAAAGGCGGGAAGAATATTTTCTTTGATGAAAATGATGTGCATGGACTTAGTCAGGAAGCCTATTATTTTATCGGAGGTCTGATGAAGCACATCAAAGCGATCACATTTATCACGAATCCGCTTGTGAATTCTTATAAGCGTCTGGTACCTGGATATGAGGCTCCTACTTATATTGCATGGTCTGCTAATAACAGAACACCGCTTATCAGAATACCGGAAAGCAGAAAGTCCAATAAACGAATTGAACTGCGCAGTCCGGATGCATCTGCAAATCCATACCTTGCACTGGCCGTATGTCTGGCAGCCGGAATCGAAGGAATCAAAGAAAAGATTGAGCCGCCGAAAGAAATCGGAAAGAATATTTTTGAACTTAATGATGAAGAGAAGAAGGAACTGGGAATTGAATGTCTGCCGGGAAGTCTTATGGAAGCAGTAGAAGAATTCGAGAAAGATGAATTCATCCAGAAAGTTCTGGGAGAAGAGTTGTCTCAGAAATTCATCAAAGCGAAGAAGGCAGAATATGATGAATATTGCAGTCATGTTTCAGAATGGGAGATTGGAGAATATCTTCAGAAATATTAAAGCCTCTTACCAAGTAGCAAAGGAATGGCGAAAAGAGTGAGGAGGCTGGTATAATGAGTAGTATTATTGTTGTATTTCCAAAAAAGGAAAATGCAACGAATATTCGAAATATACTGGTACGAAACGGATTTGATGTGATGGCGGTCTGTACGATCGGTGCGCAGGCAATCCAGTATGCAGATGATCTTGATGACGGAATTATAGTCAGTGGGTATAAATTATCCGATATGCTATATACTGAATTGAGAGAATATCTGCCTGAGACATTTGAGATGCTGCTGATTGCTTCCCCGGAGAAATGGCGCGGCAGCCAGATTCCGGGAGTGATCGGACTTGGAATGCCCATCAAAGTGTTTGACCTGGTCAATACGATGGAAATGCTGATGCACACTATTGAAAGGCGCAGAAAGAAACGGAAAGCCGAACTGAAGCACAGAAATCCTAAGCAGCAGGCGTTAGTGAAGCAGGCAAAAGAGCTTCTGATGGAAAGAAATCATATGACAGAAGAAGAAGCGCACCGTTATCTGCAGAAATGCAGTATGGACAGCGGTACGAATATGGTGGAAACAGCTCAGATGGTACTTAGTATTATGGCAGAATAGGAGTTGTAAGGAGCGAAGCAATCTATGAATTTTACGAAGATGCATGGACTTGGGAATGATTATGTACTTGTAAATTGCTTCAGAGAAAAGATTCAAGAACCATCGGAATTAGCAAAAAAAATCAGTGACAGACATTTTGGAATCGGTTCAGATGGGCTGATACTTGTGAAGCCCTCTGAAAAAGCCGATTTTAAAATGGAAATTTATAATGCGGACGGTTCCGCCGCAAAGATGTGCGGAAATGGAATCCGTTGTCTTGCAAAATATGTATATGAGTGCGGCATGACTGCAAAAACAGTGTTAACAGTGGAGACGGTGTCGGGAATACGGACGCTGATCCTTCTGATTGAAGAAGGAACTGTCGGGCAGATTTGTGTGGATATGGGAACACCTCGTTTAAATGCACACAGTATTCCGATATTATGTGAGAGAGATATTGTGTATAAGGAACCGATTACGGTGGATGGAATCAGTTACCGTATGACAGGAATTTCCATGGGAAATCCACATGCCGTTGTCTATGTGGATGATGTGAAGAGTTATCCCGTAGAGAAAACAGGACCGGCGTTTGAGTTTCATCCAAGATTTCCGGAGAGAATCAATGTTGAATTCTGTCAGGTACTTGACCGAAGAACGATTGCACTTCGAATTTGGGAGCGGGGAGCGGGTGAAACCCTCGCCTGTGGTACAGGAGCCTGTGCCGCCTGTGTTGCAGGTGTGCTGAATGACTTGACAGATGAGAAGGTTACGGTTAAATTATTAGGAGGAGAATTGTCCGTCAGATGGGACCGTCAGGTGAACCATGTATATTTGACAGGACCGGCAGTCCGGGTATTTGACGGAATCTTATAAAAGGATAGAGAAGGAGAAGTGATAATGTACAGTGTTAATGAGAATTATTTAAAATTACCGGGAAGCTATTTGTTTTCCAATATTGCTAAAAAAGTAGCAGCATTTTCCGCTGCAAATCCGGATGCTTCCATCATCCGTCTTGGAATCGGTGATGTAACCCAGCCTCTTGCACCGGCAATCATTGAAGCACTGCACAGTGCAGTAGATGAGATGGCACATGCAGAGACATTCCACGGATATGCGCCGGATCTTGGTTATGAATTTTTGAGAAATGCTATTGCAAAGAACGATTTCCAGGCTCGCGGATGTGATATCGCAGCAGATGAAGTGTTTGTATCAGACGGAGCAAAAGGAGATTCCGGAAATATTCAGGAAATCTTCGGACCGGACTGCAAAATTGCTGTATGCGACCCGGTTTACCCGGTATATGTAGATACCAATGTTATGGCCGGACGTACCGGTACATACGATGCTTCCAAAGGAATATGGAGTGATGTAATCTATATGCCATGTACTGCAGAAAATGGATTTTCACCGGATCTTCCGAAAGAGACACCGGACATTATTTATCTGTGCTTCCCGAACAACCCGACCGGAGCTGCAATCACAAAAGATGAACTTCAGAAATGGGTAGATTATGCAAATAAAGTTGGCGCAGTGATCATCTATGATGCCGCTTATGAAGCATATATTACAGAGGAGAATGTTCCTCACAGTATTTTCGAGTGTGAAGGAGCAAGAACCTGTGCGATCGAGCTTCGAAGCTTTTCGAAGAATGCAGGATTTACAGGAGTGCGTCTGGGAGCAACTATTATTCCGAAAGATTTGAAATGCGGTGACGTAATGCTTCATTCACTCTGGGCAAGACGTCACGGAACAAAATATAACGGAGCACCTTACATTGTGCAGAAAGCAGGAGAAGCTGTTTACTCTGAAGCAGGAAAGGCTCAGTTAAAGGAACAGATCGCATACTATCAGAAGAACGCAAAGACGATTTATGAGGGACTGAAAAATGCTGGGTATACCGTATCCGGAGCGGTAAATTCACCATATGTATGGCTAAAGACACCGAATAACATGACCTCATGGGAATTCTTTGATTTCCTTCTTGAGAAAGCAAACGTCGTAGGAACTCCGGGATCAGGGTTCGGACCGAGTGGAGAAGGATATTTCCGTCTGACTGCATTTGGAAGTTATGAGAATACGCTGGAAGCAATTAAGAGAATTCAGAATATTTAGCAAGTGACCAGGGGACGGAGTCCCTGGTCACTTTGTGATTGAGGATCCGGCTCCTGACGGTTACGACATTTTACAATAATATTACATAGAATTTAAGTGCCTTTTGCGGTCGCCTGCTATACTTATTCCGTTAATTTATGAGATAGGGCACATGTTTTGTAGTATGCCCGATATACAGAAAGGAAAGGGAACATTATTATGGAAAAGGAGAGACAAAAAAGACGAAGGTTACTGAGAAGACTCCTGCCGCTGCTGATGGTAGTCAGCATGCTGTGTGGCCAGATTATGATGGTGTCTGCAGAGAATGATGTGGAAAACGGGCAGGCATCTGATGTTGTGATTAATGAAGTGGAGTCAAACGGAGATACTACGGACTGGGCGGAAATCTACAATAAAGGAGAATTCCCGGTAGATATCAGTGGATGGTATATTACAGATGATGATACGACGCGTCTGGAAAATAACAAGACGACACCGCTGGCAGAAGGGACGATCCTGAATCCGGGAGAGTTTTTTGTATTTGATCAGAAGGTGAATTTTGATTTCGGACTGGGTGCACCGGATGAGGTGAATCTGTATGATTCAGCAAACACATTGGTGGAAAAATATTCATGGAGTACACATGCTAACGGAGTTTATGCCCGTGTCCCGGATGGAACAGGAAGCTTAGTGGAGGTACCTACGTCTACTAAAGGTGCTGCTAATGACAGCAATCCAGTGATACCGCCTGCTTATGACACCGTTTCCTGGCCTGGAAGTGAGGAAGTAATCATTTATGATGAAGGAAAAACCATGTTCAAATCAGATTCTTCCGGACTTGATTTCTATCAGGGAAGATTGTACTGCATTAACAATAAGCAGGGCACTTTCTGGGTAATGGATGTTGCGAAAGATGGCACATTGGATTATGCAGATGGGTTTGATGCTAATGGAAAGAATCTTGCATTTCACAAAGATGCCGGGAATGCAGCTGCTTCAAATCCTGATACCGAAGGGATTACGATTGCCTCCGACGGTCTGGCTTACGCAGCAGCAGAACGTGATAACAATAATAAAGATGTGAATAATAATGTAATTCTGCAGTTCAATCCATGGGAAACGCCACAGACGGATGGAAATGTGGTCGTTGCAAAACAGGATTGGGATATTACATCACTTTTGCCGGATGTGGCGGCAAATGCCGGAATTGAAGCGGTAGAATGGGTATCTGATACAGAAGTAGACGGAAAGCTTTTTGACCAGAACACCGGAGAAGCATTCAATCATACCAATTATCCGAATGCAATTGAGTCAGGCGTATTCTTTGTGGCATTAGAGGATAACGGGCATGTGTATGCACTGGTTTTGAACAAAGATGGCAGCTCAGAATTGATCGCAGATATTGATGCCGGAATGGGACATGCAATGTCTCTGGACTATGACAACTATACCGGTATTCTCTGGGCAGGTGCAGACGATGGATGTCAGAATACCTCTGCACAGATTGTACTGAATGGAACAACAGAACCAAAGGTTACGCTGACAGCAGCTCCTGCCGGTATGGATGTTTCACGAAATAATGAAGGTTTTGCTATTGCAGAGCCAGAGTATACGGTAGATGGACTTCGCCCGGTATATCATTTTATGGATGGAGTTAATACAGGTGTTCTGACTATTTCTTATCTGACAACAGATTATACGGTTCAGGTAGAGGATCTTACAGGAAAAACGATAATCCTGCATTCGAACGATGTGCATGGTGCCGTTGCCGGATATGCAAATATTGCAGGAGTGAAGGATGAATTTGAAAAAAAAGGTGCGAATGTGATTCTGGCTGATGCCGGGGACTATTCACAGGGAACACCGTATGTCAGTGCCACCAAAGGGGCAGATGCCATTTCTATGATGAATGCAGCCGGCTATGACGTGGCGACTCTTGGAAATCATGAGTTTGACTATGGATACGAACAGCTTGTGCAGAATATGAAGCAGGCTGATTTTGAGGTGTTATGTGCAGATGTGTTGGATAAAAGCGGGAATACAATTTATGACGGACACACAATCATAGAGAAGGATGGCGTCAAAATCGGATTCTTCGGCCTGGTGACACCGGAAGCGCAGACCAAGGCTAATCCTGCGCTGATTCAGAGACTTACATTCCTGAAAGAAAAGGATTTGTATGCTGCTTCACAGAATCAGGTGAATGAGCTGAAACAAGAGGGGGCTGATCTTATCATCTGTCTGAGCCATCTGGGTGTGGATGATGAGTCCAAGCCGAACCGTTCTTATGAACTGCTTGAAAATACTTCAGGAATTGACATGGTGATTGACGGACATTCGCACACTGTCATGACAGAAGGCGAGAACGGTGAAAAGATACAGTCTACCGGTACAGCTTTTGAGAATATCGGTGTGATTGTGATCGATCAGGACACAAAGAGTATTGAGGACAATTATCTGATCCCTGTAAATGAAGATACAGCTTCTGATGCAGAGGTCGCTGAGGCAGCCCAGAAAATTGTAGACAGGGTGACGGCAGAATACGGAGAAACGTTTGCCAGAACAGAAACCGATCTGAATGGAGACCGGGCACCACAGGGAAACAGAGACAGTGAGACAAATCTTGGCGATCTGATCACAGATGCGATGTTGTGGAGCGTTTCAAAGGATGTGGATTATCTTGATGTGCCTGCCGAGAACATTGTCGCAGTGACGAATGGCGGTGGAATCCGCGCATGGATTTATAAAGGCGATATTACCAAAAAAGATGTTAACACAGTTCTTCCATTCGGTAATACAATTGCTGTCGTATATGTAAAAGGAGAAGAACTTCTGGAAGCTCTTGAGGCATCTACCTACTGCACACCTACTGCAGTTGGCGGTTTCCCGCAGATTGCAGGTATGGAAATCAATATTGATACAGAGAAAGAGTATGATGCAAATCCTGAAACTTATCCGGGGTCAACATATTATGGACCTGCGTCGATCAATCGTGTTACGATTAAGAGTGTGAACGGAAGAGTATTTGACCCGACTGCAACATACGCTGTAGTAACCAATGATTTCTGTGCGGCAGGAGGGGATACCTATTATGCATTTGCATCTGCAAGCGGTCAGTTTGATACGGGAATTCCAATGGACGAAGCAGTGATGGATTATATTACTACAGAGCTGAATGGTATCGTGACGAGTGAACAGTATGGTGGGCCGCAGCGACGAATTACCCTTGCAGCAACATGTGCGCATGCAAATACAAAGACAGAAGGTGCAGTAGAGGCAACTTGTGATGCAAGTGGACTCACAGGAAAAGTGGTTTGTATTGATTGCGGTGCTGTGCTGAAAAACAGTGAAGTGATAGAGCCACTTGGGCACAATTACGGAAGTGATGGTATCTGTATAAGATGCGGAGAGAAGAAAGCGGTTGGCGGCACCGATGCCGGAAATAAGGATAAAGGCAGCACCCCGAAGACAGGTGATGATTCGGATATTATGCTGTATATGATTCTTTGCACAGCAGGACTTGGTGTCATCGGATATACGACCCGAAAGAAATTTACAGCAATGTAAAATGATTATCTTGAAAGAAGATAAGACTTGAACCTCGCAGTAAGTACGCCGAGGCGTACTTGATTGGGATGAACTCTAAACCATAGAAAGTGAGCGCAAATTGCTTTTTGATTCACTGATACGTGAAGAGAGAGCAATTTGCGCTTTTGACATTTGTTTACAATCTGCAAAAATATTTTAACAAATTTGCAAAAAAGGGTTGACCTTAGTATTATACCAAGGTTTAATCTGAATGGGAAGTGTATGAAAGAAGAGGTTTTTGTTTATGCAATTGGAAGGCAAGTCATTGAAGACAGATTTTTTGAGATTTATCATTCCGTCTATTATTGCACAGTGTGTATTTTCGCTCTATACGATGGTAGACGGAATCTTTGTTGCCCGGGGAGTGTCGGAAGTGGCACTTACGGCAGTTAATATATCTATGCCATTTTCGGTAGGATTATTTTCCATTTCATTGTTATTTGCAGTAGGTAATTCTACAATTGTTGCAATATCTTTGGGAAAAGGTGAAAAAGAGAGGGCGAATCAGGTGTTTACCCAGAACATAGTGGTTCTCTGTGTGCTGGCGGTAACCATAACAGCGCTGGTTCTGATCTTTCTGGAACCATTTGCAAGATTTCTGGGGGCGACGGATACGATTCTTCCCTATGCTAAAGAATATATCGGTACAATCGCGCCATTTGCGATTGCGTACATGCTTTCGTATTCATTTGAAACTCTGATTAAGACAGACGGGTATCCGAAGCTGGCTACGGTTTATGTTACCAGCGGAGCAGTGATGAACTGTGTACTGGATTATCTTATGGTAATACAGTGGAACTGGGGCGTGCGAGGAGCGGCTTTGGCAACAGGGATTTCTCAGACAGCTGTTATTGTGTTATATCTAAAGCATTTCCTCGGTCCCAAAGGAACGATCCGATTTGCCGGATTCCGGTTCAGCTTTGCGGTAATATGGCGCCAGATGCAGAATGGTTTTTCGTCCGGCATTACGGAGTTCTCGGGAGGAATGATTATCTTTTTCTTTAACCAGGCTATTCTGGCATTTGTCGGAGAAGAAGCCTTGGTAAGTTATACGATCATTTCTTATGTGAATACGATTGTGGTGATGTCAATGACCGGAATCGCTCAGGGAACTCAGCCGCTGATCAGTTATTATTATGGTAAGGGAGAGCGAAGAAACTATCAGAAGCTGCTTAGGTATGGGATTGTGGCTGCCATAGTATTTTCAGCTGTATCGACAGCAGGCTGCTATCTGGGAGCAGAGGGAATTGTAAGAGTATTTCTGGGAAATGGCAATCCACAGCTTATAGCGTATACTGTGCGTGTATTTCGCATTTTTATTCTGTCCTTTCTGCTGGCGGGATATAATATTGTAATCGGCGGGTATTTCACATCGATTGAAAGAGCAGGATTTGCGTCATTGATCTCACTGACAAGAAGCCTTGTCGCGCTGGTGTCAGGATTGATTCTTTTGACGGCATTATTCGGAGGAGAAGGAATCTGGTGGGCACCGCTTCTGGCAGAGGCGATATGCCTTGTTATGTCTCTTGGTATGATGATATGGTACAGAAAAAGACATGAGATAAATGTCAGAAAATAGTGAAAATAATACGAAGAAAACTTTCTTTAAAAAAATGAAAAAAAAGGGTTGCAATTTCCTAAGTGTCTGGTATAATAACATTGTTCGCTGATGAGAGCGGTCGAAAAACACCAGATAATGCGGATTGGTGTAATGGCAGCACAGCAGACTCTGACTCTGTTAGTAGAGGTTCGAGTCCTCTATCCGTAGCTCCTTAATTGAATAAGGGAAAAGGATATTCTGAAAAGAATATCCGAAACACATCGG
>JAXFTO010000023.1:0-3277 GCA_034176745.1 Bariatricus sp.
TCCGCTTTTAATTGGATAAGTCTGAGTCACCCCTTTTGAATCGTCTGCCAAAAGAAGTCCTGTTCCGGAAATGACGTAGTGAAAGAGAAAATGATTTCTTGCGGCAGGACCAAAAGAATGGGATGGAGTACACTGTTCCCATCCGTACTGATAGAGTCCGAGATCAACAAAATTTTCATTTGGAAAGACAGAAAAAAGTAAATCACTCATAGGAAAATCCCCCTTAATTATTTGACTTTATACCAAAATGCTAGATGAATTTAATTATATCACATAAAGGCATCATTTTGGCATAAAAATTCAAAAATAAGGCTATTTATGATAGCATTTTGATAAGTTATAATAGCATTACAAATAAAATAAGCGCGCGGAAGTTATGAGAGAGGAGAAAAATGAGAGATGCGAAGAAAAGGAAGAGCATTAGTTAGCGTAGTTTTAAGTGTAACCATGGTTGCGGCGATGATGCTTACAGCCTGCGGGAACAAAGAGAACAGCGGAAAGATTGAAATCAATCTGGTGCAGTACAAGCCGGAAGCAGTCGATGCGTTTGAAGTGATTGAGCAAAGATTTAATGAAACGCATGATGATATTCATCTTACCATTGAGTCTCCAAATGATGCAATGACAATTTTAAAGACAAGATTTATAAGAGAAGACAATCCGGATATTATCGGGATCGGAGGAGATGTGAATTTTTCTTCATTTGTCGATTCCGATATGCTGATGGATATTTCCGATTTTGACGGGCTTGACGATATCAAACAAGCATATAAGGATATTGACAAAGCACTTGAGTATGTGCCGGAGGAAGGAATTTACGCGGTGCCGTATGTGGCAAATGCAGCCGGAATCCTGTATAACAGAGAAATGTTTGAGGAACATGGATGGGAAATTCCTGAGACCTGGGATGAATTTATCGCACTTTGTGATGAAATCCAGTCTGAAGGTATCCTTCCTCTTTATTTCGGATTCAAAGATACCTGGACAACACTGGCACCGTGGAATGCGATGGCAGTAGGACTTGTAGATGCAGATGTGTGCAGACAGGTCAATAAAGGGGCAACTACATTTACCGAAGAATACCGGGAAGTAGCTGAAAAGATGCTTCAGCTTCTGCCATATGGACCAGACGATCCGTTTGCATATGATTACAATGGAGCATGTACTGCTTTTGCAAATGGAGAATCAGCGATGTACACCATCGGAAGCTATGCGGTTCCGCAGATCAAATCTGTAAACCCGGATATGGATATCGATTCTTTCGTATTCCCGGTAAATGACAATGAAGAAGACAATGTGCTGAATTCAGGTATCGACCTTCAGTTCTGTGTGATGGAAGACTGTGAAAATAAAGAAGCAGCTTATGAAGTTTTAAGATTCCTTCTGGAAGATGAAAGCATTCAGGAATATCTTGATAATCAGAATGCTGTACCTTGTAAAGAAGGTGATTTCGAACTTCCGTCTATGCTGGATGGTATGAAATCCTATATTGCTGACGGAAGAATGGCTGATTACCAGGATCATTACTATCCTGCAGAAATGTCTGTGGATGCGCAGATCCAGACTTTCCTTATGAAGCAGGATGTGGATGCATTCCTTGCAAAATTTGACAAAGACTGGGTACGTTACAACAGAGATATTATCCGGAAAGTTGAAGCATATGAAGCGGAACATCCGGACGAAAACTAGAAAAGGGGGAACCGGAATATGGATAAAAAAGGAATGACAGGACGGAAACGTACGTTTCTCGCAATCACAATCCCGATTATGTTATTATTCTTCTGTTTTAATACTTTACCGCTGATTCAGGGTGTTATTTACAGTTTTACAAACTTTAAAGGATATGGAAGCTTCGACTGGGTCGGACTTCGTAACTATATCGATCTGTTCCAGGATTCCCGTGTGGGAAACTCTTACCTGTTTACATTTAAGCTTGCAATTACAGCAACTATCGTGGTAAATGTGATCAGTCTCATGCTGGCAATGGGACTGAACAGTAAGATCAAATTCAAAAGCGCACTTCGCGGTGCATACTTTGTACCGAATATTCTTGGTGCATTGGTTGTTGGTTACATCTTTAACTATTTCTTTACATATATTCTTCCGGCATTCGGCAAGATGATCGGAAGCGGAACGCTTGGTTCCAGTATGCTGTCCAATGAGAAGCTGGCATGGGTTGCGGTTGTAATTGTATGTGCATGGCAGTCCATTGCGATGAACACGATCATTTATATTTCCGGTCTGCAGACAGTGCCGGAGGATGTATACGAGGCCGGTTCCATTGACGGAGCGACAGGATGGAAGAAATTCAAGAATCTGACCTTCCCTCTGATCCTTCCGTTCTTTACCATCAACATGGTACTCTGTGTGAAGAACTTCCTGATGGTATTCGATCAGATCATGGCATTGACGAAAGGCGGCCCTGCACAGAGTACAGAATCCATTTCCTACCTCATTTACCAGAATGGTATGGGCGGCGGACAGTTTGGATTCCAGAGTGCAAACGCAGTCATTTTCTTCATTGTGATCGTTGGAATTTCCGTATTCCAACTTGGAGTATTAGGTAAGAAGGAGGAACAGTTATAATGAAAACGAAAGCAAATCAGAAAGAAAACTGGCCGGTTACGATTTTACTGCTCCTGGGGCTGATTACAGTTGCATTTCCGCTTTATATGACAATTGTGATCGCATTTAAGCAGCCGTCGGAAATGACGAACAGCATCAGCGGAATTCTTTCTCTTCCAAAGAGCTGGAGCTTTGCTAATTTTGCAGAAGCTATGAGAGTTACAGACTTCTGGCATTCACTATTTAACAGCATCCTGATCACCGTACTGACGGTAGTGATCTCCATTGTGATCCACTCCCTCATCGGATACGCAATCGGAAGAAATAAAGGAAAAAGCAAATTCTACAATTTTGCATATCTCTACATCGTCAGCGGTATGTTCGTACCCTTCGCAATCCTGATGATGCCTCTGGTAAAACAGACTGCGCGTCTCGGGCTTGCGAACTGGGTTGGCGTTATCATTCTTTATGTGGTATTCTATATGCCGATGAACGTACTTCTTTATTCCGGCTATCTGGTAAATATTCCGATGGCACTGGAAGAAGCCGCTTATGTAGACGGTGCAACAACATGGCAGACCTACTGGAAAATTATTTTTCCGATTATGAAGCCAATGCATGCAACGGTTGCAGTGCTTACCGCACTCGGAACATGGAATGACGTTATGACTCCGCTTGTCATTATGTCAGGTTCCGGTATGACAACCCTCCC
>JAXFTO010000024.1:0-2231 GCA_034176745.1 Bariatricus sp.
CTTCATAATCCGGATTCTGTGTCTTGTACAGTTCTGCATCAATTATATCCAGATTATTATTTCCGGTCTGTACACTATAAAAATCCTCTGCATCCGGTTTTTTCAATAAAAAATGTTCTGTATTCTTCATTATAAAATCACCTCTTCCCGTAATTGTCCGTGCGTATATTCAGCCATCTGTGCATAGGTAAGACTGCCTAACAGACCATATGTATTATAAAGAAGCTGCACATTTCTAATCAGATTGCACGGAAGTACATCTTCTAACATACTTCTGACAGAATCAACCATGTTCTTAGAAGTAAGCTCTACCTTAACCGTTACTTCCTGCCCGGAAAAGTCTATTTCTATACTGTATCCATTTTCACCGCACAGCATTGCCAGTTGCTTTTCTAAATAAGCAAAATTATAAGGGACTGATGTATTCCACTTAGTTAATACACGAAACTTCCTTGCTTCCAATGTGTCATTTGCAAGCGGTGTGATATGAAGCATTTTTTCATATCTTGAAATTCCATCCTCACTACAGCTTGTAATAAAGGATTCTTCCAGCAACTGTTCTTGCCTTGCCCATAGGTTCTGCAGTTCAATGGTTTCTGTGCGCATGATTTCCTGAATCTCTTTCAAATCTTTCAAATAGTCCGTAACATAATCCATCAAATCCAGTTTTTCATTTTCATCCAATTGTTACACCTCCATAAACCGGTATCTTGTAAGCGTCCAGTGTAAGATTTTCACCTGTTCCATTTAATAAAGTGCCTGAAATATCTGTAATTCCCTGAACTGACAAGATTGCTGCATTTATGCTGCTGATTCGTACAACAATCGTATTCTGGCTGTCCCATTGTTTCCTAAGACTTGAAAAGTATGTTTCCAGTGCATCATTTACTGCTATTTCGCAACTGTTCCAGTCATATCCTGTATCAAATGTAATATCTGTGGAAATACCTACCGCTACTTCTTCTACGGTGTCTATTGTCACAATATGACCTATCGGTGCAATCCCTTCCCCCATGCCATTCTTCTGTGGATCAAACACATCTTGAACGCTATTAATAAGGACATCCGATGCTCTCCGGTACTCGTCATTTGTAATTACAAGTTTTACTGTTCCTGCACCATTCCATACAGGGACAACTTTGACAGCACCTACTCCTGACAACTTCAAAGTTTTTGTTTTGTACTCAATCTTATTTCCGCCAAACTCATTTGCAGTAAAAGACTGCATATACCGTTCCCGGAAATCTTCTGTATCTTCTTCCGCTTCCCCGTAAATCAATATTTCTGTTATTTCTGCCGTTTCAAGTCCCTCGATGTAGTCTACCGGAATTACATCTCCCAGATAGTTATTTCCAATCTCTCCTACATCATTGCAAGTCATCTTGTATGAACTAGCTGAAAGTTTTTCCGTAACTGTATAAGATGTGCTATCCGTTGTAAATCCGCTTCCTGTTTCCAGTTCTACTGAAGCAGGCGTAATATCTAACCGCACAATAGCATTTGTTGCCGGAAATGGTGTCAATCCCCTTGCGATTGCAAGGCGTATCAGATATTCTCTCGAAGCAGTATCTGCAAATATTTCATCAAACATATCAGAAATTGTTGCATAAATATTTACTATTTCCAGTGCCGCAGGTGCTAATGCTTCATAAATTGGACTGCTTTCACGCTTATCATAAACATCATCTATTCTGTCAAGCATTCTATCCATGACTTCATCAAACGTAACATCTTCAAACATTTATATTTCCACCTCTTTCTCTGATAAAATTTCACCATAATTCGTACCAACAGTAAAAGATACAGAAACAACTCCTTTCTTCTTTATGTCAAATACAAAATTATCAACCGTCTGTATCCTGTCATCCTGAAGCAATGCTTCTGTTATCCGCCGTTTTAATTCCGGAAGAACATATCCTAAAGGTTCGCCAAACAAATCTTTCAATTCAACGCCATAATCCCAGGAATGTATCATGCTGTCATATCGTTCAGTATTTAAGATGCAGTAAATAGCCTGCACTATGCTTTCTTTCCCGTCTGACGTTCCACTGATTCTGCCATTTACAGCATCTAACTTCCATGTAAGTGACGGCTGCGTTTCTACTTCATAATCTTCTGTCAAATCATCCTCTATCGCTGGCAGCATCAAATCACCCCCAGTATGATATATTTCTGACCGCCCTGCTCTCTTAGCAGGATAACCGTATCGGATTTATTTATTTCTCCGATTT
>JAXFTO010000025.1:0-3636 GCA_034176745.1 Bariatricus sp.
TGCAATAATTGCTTCTCAGAGTATTCTTGCTATTGCGGAAGATAATTCAAACATGCAGTATGAGAGTAATATTATTTCTGAGGAGTATGTGAGTCCTATCTACGAAGGTCTGGTTCAGGAATCTAATCTTGAGACAAAGAATAATAGTAGTTCTATCTCTTCTTATGCGAATGAGAAAATTGAATATCTGACGTCTAAGGAAGAATGTGCAGCCATACTTCGTGAAGGAATGAAGCAAAGACAGGAAACTATTAAAGTATATTATCAGGCCGATGCATATGTGAATGGGCTCGGTACAGAGATTGTAAAGCTTGCCTGCAAGCATACCGGGGATCCAATTGAAGGCGATTATCTTCTGGCAAGTTTTAAAACGGTAAAGGTCGGAGGAACTAAAGAAGATCTGGGAAATGTATGTAAAATGAATTTCGTGTTTACATTTACTTATAACACGAATGCAGAGCAGGAAGAGATTGTCACGGAACGTGTTCAGGAAGTACTGGACGAATTGAATGTATATAATAAAAGTGATTATCAGAAAGTCAGAGGCATTTACGATTATATTTGCAGTCATGTCGAGTATGATAATGAACATAAGGATGATGAAGACTACAGGCTTCAGTTTTCCGCATATGGAGCTTTGGTTGATGGAAAGGCTGTTTGCCAGGGATATGCTTTGTTATTTTACAGGATGGCATTGGAACTGGGAGTAGATAATCGATTGATCCCAGGAAAGACAAAATCGGAAACCCATGGATGGAATATTGTAGAGTTGAATGATCTTTATTATAATCTTGATACCACATGGGATGCCGGAGAAGAGACATATGAATATTTCCTGAAGTGTGAAGATAATTTCCCGAATCATACACGTGATGAGGATTATGCGACGGATGAATTTTATAATGCTTATCCGATGAGCGGGGAAGATTATGTGATTCCGGTGATGTGTGAACCTGGTCATCATCAGTATGAGGGGACATTTACATGGACAGAGAGTACAGATGGAGAAGGAGCAGTGAACGGATATACAGCAGCCAAGGCAGATCTGGTATGCAGCATTTGCGGGGACACGAATAAAAATCTGGAAGCGGTTGTTGTGATAGATGAAGAAAATAGTGTTAAGCCAACATGTGGAGAACAGGGAAAAGATGTTTACATAGCTGTTGCTACAGTAAAAGATGACGAAGGTAATGAAATTGGTTCTGTGTCTGATACAAAGGAAGTTACAGTTCTGCCAACCGGGGAGCATACTTATGGAGAATGGATGACCGTAGAATCTGCAACATACAAAGAGACAGGACTTCAAAAGGCTACATGTACAGTTTGTGGAAATGAGGTCACTGAGGAAATTCCGGTACTTACGGCAAACAGTATTACAATAAATAAATCACAGTGCAGCCTGGAAACAGGAGAAAGTATTACACTGACAGCGACTTGTGATCCGATAGCGGAAAAGCCGGAAGAGGTTGAGTGGAAAAGTGACGACGAGAGCATCGCTATTGTGGAAAATGAGGATGGCAATGCGAAAGTGACGGGGAAAAAAATCGGAACCGCAACAATCACAGCATCTGTAGGTGGGAAAATGGATACCTGTGTGGTAACTGTAACTGGAGCAAGTGTGATGTACCAGACCCATATTCAGGATTATGGATGGAGGCAAGGATGGAAGGAAAATGGTGAAACCAGTGGGACTTCTGGAGAATCCAAGCGTCTAGAAGCCATTCAGATTCAGATTGCTGATTCCAAATATCAGGGCTCAGTTCAATATACAACGCATATTCAGGATATCGGTTGGGAAAATAAGGGTGAAGACGACTGGAAAGAAGATGGAGAGGTAAGCGGAACGTCTGGAAAATCCAAGCGCCTGGAAGCAATACGAATCAGGTTATCCGGTGAAATGGAAGAAAAATACGATATTTATTATAGGGTACATGCACAGGATTATGGATGGTTAGATTGGGCAAAAAATGGTGAGGAAGCTGGGACCAGTGGACTTAGTAAACGTCTCGAAGCGATTGAAATTATATTGATTCAAAAGGGTGGTCAGGCACCGGTGAAAACGGATAAACCTTATATTATGAAAACGATATCTTACCAGACCCATATTCAGGATTATGGGTGGAAGCAAGGTTGGAAGATGAATGGTGCTGTGAGTGGTACATCCGGTGAATCAAAAAGACTTGAAGCTATCCAGATTAAGTTGGAAAATCAAAAGTATGATGGAAGCGTAATATATACAACCCATATTCAGAATATTGGCTGGGAGGCTGTAGATGAGGCTGCTTGGAAGGCAAATGGGAACACGAGTGGAACTTCCGGCAAATCAAAGCGGTTGGAGGCAATTCGAATAAAGCTTACCGGAGAGATGGCTGAACATTACGATGTATACTACAGAGTTCATTCACAAAATTTTGGATGGATGGGATGGGCTAAAAATGGTGCACCGGCTGGAACGGCTGGGTATTCGTACAGGTTAGAAGCCATTCAGATACAGCTTATTCCAAAGGGAGAAGACGCTCCGACCAGTACAATGGTATCATATAAACAAAAGTAGTTAATAGAGTATCAAAAAGATTATTTTTATCTTGAAAGAAGATAAGACTCCCACCTCGCAGCAAGTACGCCGAGGCGTACTTGAATAAAAAACAGGAAAAAATTCACAAAATTCACACATTTATATAAAAGGTGTTGCAAAAAAAATATAGATATGATACGATGCTGATAAACGTGGAGAAGTCTACAGAAAATTACAGTTGATTCCAAATAAGGGGAGAAAAAAGGAGGACTTTTATGAAAAAAAAATTAGTCAGCCTGCTGCTGACAAGTTGTCTCGCAATCGGTTTGATTTCAACGACCGCACTTGCAGAAGATGAGACACTTTCAAAACAAATACCTACATACCGCGCAGCTCTGTGTGGTGGAACTTATTGCACAACAGTGAATGTTAATGTAACAGACATTCCAGAAGATGGCTCACTCGAGGGGAAGACAGTGGATGATTTATTGTATGCAACTGAGTCAGTGCAATATGCAGATGCTATTACCGGAAGATACAGCATTTCATTAGTACCGAAGTGTCCATGTCAGACTATTACATCAGTTACATCAAGCATTGGTGATCTTTCTCTTGCGAAATATCGTTATTATTACATTAATACATGCCCGCAGGAAGTTGTTAAGAATGTTAATGTAGTTACTGTTAACATGAAGCATACATGTATTTATGGAGAGCCTGTTGTTACAGAACCTACTTGTACAGAAAAAGGATCTGTTGTAAAAGAATGTATTTGCTGTGGTCACAAAGAGACAGAAATACTTGATCCATTAGGACATGACTGGACAGAATGGGAAGTTGTGAAAGAGCCTACTACTGAAGAAGAAGGCGAAGAAGAGAGACATTGCACAAGAGGCGATGCAGAAGAAACAAGACCAATTGATAAACTTGATAAAGATCCGGTAGGCCCAGTAGATCCGGTAGATCCGGTAGATCCGGTTGATCCGGTAGATCCGGTAGATCCGGTTACACCGGTAGATCCTGCTAAACCGGCAGATAACAATAATCAGAACAAACCGGCAACTACAGATAAAACAAACGTAAAGACTAAAGTAGATAATACAGCTAAAAAAGCACCGAAG
>JAXFTO010000026.1:0-7244 GCA_034176745.1 Bariatricus sp.
ATCAACCACACGGTTCCATTCACTATCGGTTAATTCATATCGTCTCAACATAATGTTTGCCCCCTTTTTCTTTATTTTAACATGAGAAAGGCAGGTAAAACATATATTTTGTGCAATTTTTATTTTTCAAACACGCTCTAGTGTTGTAATCAGATTGCACCGTCTCATAAACTCTTGTGATTACAAATGTATCCAGCAACACATATATTGTAAAAGCAACCAGAGTCAAACCGTAGCATATGCCCCAAAGATTCTTTTTCATTTTAACAAACACCTCCTGCTCTTCTTTTGAAAACAATGAGTTTTTGTATAAGCCAGCTTAAAATAAAAAACATAACTTCTGTCATAATTTTTGCAAGCATCTGATTTACGCCATAGGCATTCACAATAAATTCAAGTACAAAGGTATTGCCGATCAGAATCCCTGCTGCAAGCAAAAAGTATTGTAATGCCGCCCTTAAAAGAGGACCTCTGCTTTTAAAAACAAACTTCCTGTTAAGGAAAAAATTCACGCTTGCACTGACTATTCTTGCTGCAACATTAGCAATGCACAGATTATTCGTTATGAACAGCAATAAACTGTATAAAGAATAATCCACAAGAAATCCCACGAAAGAAGATGCAGAAAATTTAAGTATTTCCTTGTAAATTCGTACCGAATCCTTTACCGTATCAAAATGAGACTGGGCATTATTATCAATATAGATCGTTTCAATCTCATGCTCCAGAATCCGAATCTTATCACGGGCAAAACGAAGTAATACATTCATCTCATACTCGTACCGTTCTCCCGGAATATCTCTGAGTACAGGGATAAGTTCCGCCCGAAAAGCACGAAGTCCCGTTTGAGTATCATGTACTTTCAATCCCGTAGAAATATAATAAACAAATCTTGTGACTGTATTTCCAAACTTACTGCGCAAAGGTACATTTTCTTTGAGTTTGCGGCTTCCGAGCACCAGAGTGTTTGGAGCCTTTTGAGCAATATTACAAATTGCCAGTGCATCCTCAACACAATGCTGGCCGTCTGCATCAACTGTTACGATCACTGTATCTGATGTACAATAACGGGATATAGCGTTAATCCCTGTTTTTAATGCACGACCTTTTCCCATGTTCTCCGAGTGATGTAATACCTCAGCAAAACAGGTAGATGCTAAAAAGAAATCTGCATAATCTGCTCCGCTCCCATCATCCACAATTACAACTGAAAATCCTTTTCCTTTCAATTTGACAGTCAAATCGAGCAAATAGTCTCCCGGTTTATATGCCGGAATCAACGCAACATAATTCTTATCCAATCTCCATCACCTACTTTATAGAAAGAGACGTATCCGTCGATACGTCCCATTTTGTTTTTATTCAGCCTGAACACTGCCAGATGTCGATCCTATCGTAAGCGTATATGCGTCACCCTTTACGATGTCCGGGCTGCTGATAATTACCATGGCACAGCTATATTCCACTTCATAAGAAATGACACTGTTGCCATTGCTGTCTTTTACTGTTACAACAGATCCCGGAGATTGTGCCCCGGTTGTACAGCTAATGACACCCTGAGTAGAAGAAGATGCAAACGTCTGTGCCATCATCGTCGTCGATCCGGTGCTGACAAACGTTCCGCCGGTAATGACCGGACTGACATCCGCATCAATGATAGAAGTATCTCCTGCAGTCGGATTCGCCACATAGATATATCCATCCGAAATCGTCACGGTTCCATTCGAATCCAGGCCATCACCGGAAGCATAGATGGTCAGATTACCACCGGATATTTCAATCACACCATTCCCAGAAGACTGCTTTCCACCGCCAGACATACCATCTCTTCCTCCTGTCGTATCGCTGGAATCGGTACCTCCGGAAGCATTCAGACCATCATCCGTGGCGTTTAATACAATCGTTCCACCCTTCACATAAAGTTCCTGTGCTTCAAGGCCTTCGTAAGATTTCGATATATTCATATTGCAGTCTGTAATTGTGAGTGTGTCCTCTGCGTGAACCGCATCGTCACCGGAAGCAAGCTCAAAGGTACCTCCATTTATGATCACAGATGTGTCGGAGTGAATCGAATCATCTGCAGAATCAATGGTTATCCTGCCATTGGAAACCAGAATACCACTGACCGCTTTTAAGCCTTTCATACTGGTACTGCTTTCTTCCGACGTTGTCATACGGCTGCTTTCTTCCTGAGGCATCATATTGGTACTGTTTTCTTCCGGAACCGCCTGAACAGAAGAACGGCCTGGTTTACCGCCGCCCTTAAATCCGCCATAAGAAGCAGAGCTTTGAGAAGTACCATTTTCATAGCCGCCACCGGCAAGAAGATGGATAGTTCCATCCTGTACCTGCAGATAAGCTCCTGCTGAAATACCATCGCCTTCTGCCTCGATATCCATGGTTCCGCTTAAAATATATACAAAACCAAGGGAAGCATCCTCCGTATTCTCCGCATGAATGCCGTCCTTTCCGGTATCCATGGTAATGGACGCTTCCGCAATCCGAACACTGTCATTGGCATCCAGACCATGCGACGCAGAGGTTACCATGTAAGTGCCTCCTGTAAATACAAGATCATCCTTGCAGACAATACCGTGACCGGCAGGTGAAGTCACTGTCAGCGTACCGCTTCCATTAAACGTCAGATCCTGTCTGGAATATACCGCCCCGTCGATATTATTCTCATCAATGGATTCAAATGTTCCTCCGTTAGAAAGGACATTCTCTGTTCCATCGGCAAGTGTTACAAACACCTTATCCGCAGAAAGAACATAAAATGCTGCCGTATTTTCACTGTTAATATTTATTCCATTGAGGACAATCTGCAACTTTGCCGTATCATCCGCTTCCACAATGATCCTGCCGTCATTCAAAGTGCCGGAGATCACATACGTGGCCTCTTCTGTGATTGTAATTGTTGTTCCGGATATTTTTACACTGTCTGCACTTGCCGAAGCAGAAGTCCCATTTAACTGAATCCGAATACTTTCACTTTCATTATAACTGCTCTCATAATCGCGATCCGTAAACATATCTTCTTCACTCTGGGAAAAGTCTGCGGTCGCAGCTTCAGCTGCATTTTGCGTCTCAACTGCTGTCGTAGAGTCCACTTCTGCAGCACCGTTATTCTCATTTCCTGATGTATCAGCATTAGAGGTGCTTTTAGTGCAGCCCGCAAGCATGGTGAGTATCAAAGTAATACATAATAAAATAGAAATATATTTCTTCATCTCTTCGTTCCTCCTTCCAAATTACAACTCTGAAACCGTAGTTTCCTGCCTTGAAACAGTGATTTCCAGGTTTCCGTTTCTGCATCTTAACCTGTCGATCATTTCTTTTTCTCCGGCAGCATCTTTCAGGGTAATATCATAGGTAAGGCGGAACATGCTGCCCATATTGGTCGTTTTTACACGGGACAGGTTATGCTCTATGGTATATTCGGTAAAGATATCGTCAAATACACCTGTGTAATCGAGATCTTCCGGAATCGTAACGTTCAGCGTTTTATAAAGGTCTTTCTTTTTTCCGACTCCCAAATCCAGGCTGTCATAAAGAAGGAACATCCCGCACATGATAAGTGTAAACAAGACTGCAAAACCGAGATACCCCATACCGGATATCAGACCGGCACCCATCGCCAGAAACAGCGCACAAATCTCTTTTGCTGTTCCCGGAACCGAACGAAAGCGGACAAGACTGAATGCTCCGGCAACTGCCACACCGGTTCCAACATTTCCATTGACCAGCATGATCACAACACAAACGACTGCGGGGAGCAGAGCAAGTGTTACAACAAAGCTTTTGGTATAGCGGGTACGATACATATAACTGACAGCCATGATCAGACCGAGCACAAGGGACAATCCCAGGCATAACATAAAGTCGGTCACACTGATGACCGTCGTGAGTTCAGAATCAAATAAACCTCTGAATAAACTTTCCATTTTCTAAACAGCCTCCTTATCTTTATGTGTGTTTACGCTCTTTGTTTTTGGAAAAATCATGGTCTGATATGCCGTTCCGTACTTGGAAAACGATGTATGATAAATATGTTGTTCCGACAGAACCCGGGTCATCCACAATGGCATACCGCCGGAGCATTTGATTTCCATCAGAACCATTCCTTCCGGCAGTAACGGAGTACCATACACCTCTGATTTCAATGACAGATCCTCCTGTCGGCACAGGATCGTATCATCAAAAGTTATGCGAAAATCTTCTCCATTTTTCTCGTAGTATGCCTCACGCTCGTAAGACAGGAAAACAACCGGACGAAGTGTTTGGTAATACGAAAGGAAATAATCTACTTCCCTGGAAATCTGGGTGTCCTTCGGGCAGGGATGCTCTCCCGCCAGCCACCTCATCGCCTCAAACTCAGGCAGTGCAATTCGCCTCTTATATACAACAGACTGATACTTTTTCTTCAGTTCCACAAACACGGTGCTGTCGGCATCTGCCTGTGTGTAACTCCGGACACGAAGCTTTTCCTTGTAAGCCGGTTTATCAATGGAGCGCCGGATCAGGCGATAATTATCTGTATCAAAATAAAGATTGCGTATTGTCGTACGTCCATATCCATCCAGTGCCATATAATGCTCCATAGCCTTAAGTACTTTCTGCTTCTGTTCCTGTGTCAGCATATATTTGATTTCATAACGTTTAAAAACGGTTTGGAATCCCATAAAAAAACCTCCTGTACTTTTGATACACTCATAGTACAGGAGGTAGATTGAAGAAACATTGAAAAATATGAAATTATAATCTATTTTTCTGCCGGAAGACTGATGATGAACTGAACTTTTCCGTCATGGCATTTTACTTCGATTTTGCCACGATGTCCTACAGCGATGGCCCTGGCAATCGCAAGCCCCAAACCGTAATGTTTGTCTTCCCCGTTACGAGCTTCATCCATCCGGTAAAAACGTTCAAAAAGATGCTTACACTGCTCAGCAGGAATCTCATCCCCATCATTGATCACGGAAAGAACCGCCCGTCCATGCTCTTTTTTCAATGTCAGTAATATTTCTCCGCCTGCCGTAGAATGCTTCACGGCATTATCCAGAAGAATAGCTGTAATCTGTTTCAGCTGCATGGCATTACCGTGCACCAGGATCTTATTCTGGATTTCACAGTGGAATACCATTCCGTTTTCATATATCACACTTTCAAACGGCAATGTCTCACCGCTGACCAGATGACTGAAATCCACTATTTCCATCTGCGGTGTTACATTTTCCATACGGGCAAGGTCAAGGAGCTGGGTTACTAAAGCTCCCATCCTCTCATTTTCATATTGAATATTCGCAAGCCACTGATTCTCTCCGATTTCTCTTGCTAATAGTTCCGCATTGGCACTGACCACTGAAATCGGGGTTTTCAGCTCGTGTCCGGCATCAGAAATAAACTGCTTTTGCTTAATATGATTTTCTTCCAGAGGGCGAATGATCATTCTGGCAAGATAAACGGACAGAAAGAAAAACACGACAATAGCGAGAATCCCGACATACAGGGTGTATTTCAGTAATGCCGACATGCTTTTTTGGTTCAGACTATTATCCAGAAATGCAACCAGAGTATACCCCCCTTTATCTGCCTTGTAATACATCAGGCTTCCTATGGTTCCGATGTTGTCTGTCTTTACATTGACCTCACCGGCAAGTTCCAGCAATTCTTCATTGGAATAAATCTCATTGCCGTTTTCAGCTACCAGCATACTGCCGTCTTGTGAGACAACCACCGAATAGAAAGAAGAAAGTCTGTATTCATCCTTATCTCTGAAATCTTTTTTCCCGGACATTCCGGGCTTTGGCTCCCCCTTCGCAAGATTTCCAATATCCGGTCCCAGCTCATTTTCTTTGTAATTATCAAAAATATCCGTAAGAGAAAAAAACTCCGCATGGGACTCCAGCATTTCCCTGTTTCTGTTCATCGTCTCATAATAGCTGGATTCGTAAATCAATGCCAGAATAGCCGCAAAGACAAAAATAAGAATCGCCATGATAGAAGCAACAATTTTTCTCCGTGTTCTCTTAAACATCTTCACACTCTCCACTATCATCTGATTATAGCATAAAACCTTAAAGAAACATTGAAAAAAGCCCCCTCACTGCATTTTAATTGGGTGAGGGAGCTGATTATTGTTACTATTTAATTTTCAGGAAATAGCCATCACAAATGATCATCTGCCTGCATCCATGTGATTCCTACTACTTTTTTTCCATTAGAAAGACCGCTGTTTTGCATTCCGCTCTTAATTACCTTTTCCATGGAGTTACAATCCAGTTTAACCGTAGAACTGTCTTCCAGCTCTACCAGACAGCATTGGCACACCCTGTTTTTATGATCACACAACTGATATGCGGTTCCTCGTTTCAAAGCCCCTATTTTTTCAAGGGCATCAACCGTCCGATAGACTGTTGCAATCCCTATTCCCGGATCTTTTTTAGCGGCAAGAATATATACTTCTTTACAGCAGCCGCAGCATTCGTTCAGAATAATATCAATTAATATTTTCCTTTGTTTTGTAATTCTAAACCCCTGTTTTCTGAGACACTCTATCAAATAGTCTTTCTGCATAGGAACTGTCTGATAACCATTTGTATCTATGTCACCTTCTCCAAGACCGGGAAACCGAGGTTCTTTTTTTATTTTATGATCTTCCATGGCAATGTCCGCTGCAGTGACTGCAATTTTGTCCGCACTGTAAAGATTTCCCGGCTTTTTTATCCTTAATCATGCTTCGTATGATCATTCCTACTGCTCCTAAAAGTAAAACCAATATGACTGCTGTTCCCATAAACTCTGTGCCTCCTTACTATCCATTGCAACTGATTCCTATTTATGCTCTTATTTTACCGGCTACACTTTTCGGCACAATAAGACTCTGGCTTTCCTTATAAGGACGGAACAGCAGATACAAAAAGCCAACAATGATGATACATGCCACAACTGTCCCGATTCCAAATGTTCCTGCCGTAATCAAAGTTCCGACCTGATATACACACAAGGATGCTGCATACGCAAGAATGGTCTGATATCCAATGGCAAACCAGAACCATTTTACATTGTTCATCTCTCTCTTGATTGCTCCCATCGCAGCAAAGCAAGGTGCACACAGGAGATTGAATACCAGGAATGAATACGCAGCCACTGCTGTCATAGATCCGGCAAGGCTTCCCCAGATCTCTGCTCCGTCTTCAGCCACTTCTCCAAATCCGTACAGGACACCGAATGTTCCCACTACA
>JAXFTO010000027.1:0-6696 GCA_034176745.1 Bariatricus sp.
GTGTCCATCACGGATAACAGTGATAGCATCTGCGACATAGCTGATCTCATTCAGTTTGTGTGAGATGATGATACATGTAATTCCCTGTTCTTTCAGTTTCAGCATGATCTCCAAAAGCTGTGCACTTTCTTCATCATTCAAAGCTGCAGTCGGCTCGTCCAGGATCAACAGATCAACTTTTTTGGCAAGCGCTTTTGCAATCTCGATCAGCTGCTGCTTCCCAACCCCCAATGTGTTGATCGGTGCATCCAGATTTTCATTGTAGAGTCCGACTTTTTCCAGCATTTCCTGGGCTTTATTATGCGTCTGTGTCCAGTCGATAACTCCCTTCATTGAAGTCTGCTCATTTCCCATAAACACGTTTTCTGCAATAGAAAGATATGGGCTAAGTGCAAGTTCCTGATGAATAATTACAATACCCTTTTTCTCACTGTCCTTAATGTTGTGATTTTTCACGATCTCTCCGTTATAAACGATATCACCAGAATATGTACCGAACGGATAGATACCGGATAATACATTCATCAAGGTTGATTTTCCAGCACCATTTTCACCGCAAAGTGCATGAATCTCACCGCGTTTAACCTTAAGGTTTACATCATCCAACGCCTTTACGCCTGAGAATTCTTTGGTGATATGGTTCATTTCCAGAATGTAATCAGACATTTTCTCAGCTCCTTTTCTTTTATATTTCCAAAGCCTTACGGCTTCGTTTTCAAATTCAAACTCCCCCTGCTCATGCCTGAGGTTTCTCCCACTCCCCGAATCACTTTCAGGGCCTTTACTCCGTAATAAGGATTTCAAAAATCGGGGCGGCGGCAATGTCGCCGCCGCCCTGATCCAAACATTATTCAGATTATTCTGCGTTCTGAATTTCTTCTTCTGTGTAGTAGCCGCTGTCTACTACGAGTTCTTTGTAGTTATCTGCATCAAGAGCTACTGGTTCGCAAAGGTAAGAAGGAACTACCAATTTACCATTGTCATATGTTTCGGTATCATTGATTTCAGGTTCTTTTCCTTCAAGCACTGCCTGAACCATCAATACGCATTTTTCAGCGAGAAGTCCTGTGTCTTTGAAGATTGTAGCTGTCTGTTTGCCAGCGATGATGTTCTTAACTGCCATAACTTCTGCATCCTGTCCTGTGATGATCGGCCAGTTCGCTTCTGTATATCCGGCACCTTCAAGAGCTGCTTTGATACCATAAGAGAAACCATCAAATGCTGAGCAGCAGATATCAAGATCTTCGTCTGCATAGAATCCTGATAAGTAGTTTTCACAGTTCTGCTGAGCTGTTTCCTGAGACCATCTTAAGATACATGTATCTTCGAATGATGTTCTTCCTGATTTGCATACAAGCACTCCACTGTCAAGATACTGCTGAAGAACGCCCATAACACCTTTGTGAAGAAGAACTGCGTTGTTGTCATCCGGAGATCCCATGAAGAATTCAATTGTCTGTGGCTCTGTTGCATCTTTCAGACCCGCTTTTTCTTCGATGTATTCACCGATCTTTCTACCAACACCTTCATTGTCGAAAGATGCGTAGTAGCTTACAGCATCTGTGTCCATTAACAGACGGTCATAAGCGATAACCGGAATATCATTGGACTTAGCCTGAGCAAGTACATTTACAAGAGCTGAAGAGTCGATAGCTGCAACAACCAGGCAGTTAGCGCCTTTTGCGATCATGTTCTCAATCTGAGAAACCTGAGCCTGTACATCGTCTTCTGCGTACTGAAGGTCTACTTCATATCCGATCTCCTCCAGTTTTGCTTTCATGTTCTGACCGTCTCTGATCCATCTCTCTGAGCTCTGGGTCGGCATTGCTACACCAACTTTTTTGCCATTGCTCTCTGTGGAAGTTGATCCGCCTTCACTGCTTCCGCCTTCTGATGATTTGTTGCCGCATCCTGTAAAAGCAAGCGAAAGTGCCATTACTGCTACAAGAGCTACGCTGAGAATTCTCTTTTTCATGCTTATTTTCCTCCTTTAAATTCTCCTGATGAACGGATTACAAACCTCTTTTTGTTCAATTTGTATATTTTCCCGACTCATCATTTTTGTTTATGGTATTAATATACAACACAACTTTTCTTTTATCAAGATGTAATATATTACAAAATCTAGTACAACTTTTTGTACAAATTTTAAACTTGTATTTATTTGTATCAGAGTTGTATATATACATATTTTCATCAATTTATGATTTACATTTCAAATATGCACAAAAATTATAGCTGTTTTTCTTTCATTTTTTTACTTGACAACATATATTTGAAAAAAGCTGTATGGTTTCGTACATACAAAACAATAAAATAAAAAAAGCTGCAAAACATCTGTTTTTATGTCCAGACATTTTACAGCTTATATTTTTTATCCCAAAACAAGGCAAGCGAAACTATTGGCGCTCTTCAATAGCCATGATCATATCGACGCGATCCTGATGGCGTCCCCCCTTGAATTCCGCATGCAGCCACTCATCCACAATCATTTTTGCAGTCTCTATGCCAATCACCCTTACTCCAAATGCAAGTATATTGGCATTATTATGTTCACGGGCCATTCTTGCCGTGTATGGTTCGGAACATACCGCTGCCCGAATTCCGCGTACTTTATTTGCGGCAAGTGAAATACCCAGACCGGTTCCACAGATTGCTATTCCAAGTTCAACTTCACCGTCAGCCACCGCATGGGCAATCTTTTCTCCATATTCCGGATAGTTACAGCTTTCATATGAATCCGTTCCATAATTAATGACTTCATATCCCTGTTCAACCAGATATTCCACAATCTGCTTTTTCATGTCAACAGCGGAATGATCGTTCGCAATTCCTATTTTCATACAGCATTCTCCTTTTCCATATCTATATCTGAAATATACAAGATAATTTTATTATAATCATCCGTTTCGTCTGCGTCAAGAATATGATAAACCGTGTTTAATATGATCTGTTTTCTATCACTTCTCCCAGATCACTGTTAAAATCATAATAATTCTCTTTGACATATTGTTTCTTTTCAATATTGATACCTGCTTCCAGTTTCTGAATAATCTCGGCTGTTTTCGGTGCAATAAGCGGTGTACACTCGAATGTTACATTTACTTTTCCGTCCTGTACTGCTTTAAGACCTTCTTTTCCTGCGTCAAAAGAAATCAGAATCACATCTCCACCCTCTCCATAACTTATCTTTCTTTCTTCAAATGCATCAATTACGCCCAATGCCATTTGGTCACTTTCAGCTATAACAACATCCAGTTCTATTTCCTGGTCCAAAAACAACGTCATCACTTCTTTTGCTGTCACTCTGTCGTTTTCAGCGGTCTGCTGGCCAACGATTCTCCATTCCGGATGTTTACTAAGAATCTTCTGATATCCTTCGGCACGTTCCATCTGTTCCGGAGAACCTATGCTTCCCTGAATCATGGCAATATTCAGTTCCTCTTCATTCACTTCCTGTTCTTCTGTGTCTTTTGTGGTTTCTTTCTCTTCTTCACCTTCAAGATTATCTTCAAGCCATTTCATAGCCTGTTTTCCCTGATCTTCGTAGTTACTGCCGATCCAGCATTCATACTGCATCGTATCATTTTCGTCGATCTGCCGGTTCACAATAATCAATAAACTGCCTGCTTTTTTTACATCTTCCAGAACTTCTTCCCAGCCCATTTCGGCAACCGGGTTTAATAGAATGTAATCGACCCCTTCATCTGCGAATCCTTTAATCGCATCTATCTGTTTTTCCTGATCCATCCCGGCATCCTCAAAGAGAAACTTATAGCCGTTTTCCTCGGTAAATATAGATTGGAATGATTCAGTATTGGCATCTTTCCACAGAGAGTCCTCTCCGCCCTGGACCATTCCCACTGTGATAAGATAATCAAATTCTTCCTGTTGACCACTTCCGTTTCTTCTTTCCCCGGTACATCCAAGTCCTATTTTCGAAATCACAAAAGCAAAACATATTGTTGTCAAAAGTGCAGCTGATTTCCATTTCATCAAGGTCCTTCCTTTCGCATATAAACATTCATTATATTTGAAAAGACCGCACATCTTAATGATATGCGGTCTGTATCTTAATCGTAAGGATTATACTAATTCAATAAGAACTTCCATAGCAGCGTCACCTTTACGCTGTCCAATCTTGATAATTCTTGTATATCCACCATTACGATCTGCATATTTAGGTGCAATTTCTGTAAACAGTTTATCTACAAGATCAACTTCTTTCGTGTTTCTCTTCTTTCCTGCTGCAGCAGCCGGAACTTCTGTTACAGAATAAAGAACTTTGAGCATCTGACGTCTTGCATGAAGTCTGGACGGATTGTCTTTCTTGATCGTCTTTTCAACTTCATCATAAACAGTTACTTTCTTTCCGTCAACGACTTCTTTTACTCTCTTTCCGTCTTTATCTTTTCTAGCAACTTTTGCTTTGATAGTTACTTCTTCGTAATTATCTTTTTCTTTTACAGCAAGAGCGATCAGTCCTTCTGCGATCTTACGGATTTCTTTAGCCTTAGCTTCGGTTGTTCTGATTTTTCCATGCTGAAGTAACATTGTTACCTGGTTTCTTAATAATGCTTTTCTCTGACTTGCTGTTCTGCCAAGTTTTCTATATTTTGCCATTTTTAAATCCTCCATCAATTCGGGACATGTCATGCGCATCATCGGACTTACCCTGACATGCCATCTGGTTATGCTTCATCGGGCTTACTAGCCAGATAGTTACTATATAATTACTCTTCGCCCTGACTAAGTTCCAAGCCAAGTTCTTTTAATTTAGCAAGAACTTCTTCAAGAGATTTACGTCCAAGGTTACGAACCTTCATCATATCTTCCTGAGATCTGTTTGTAAGTTCTTCGACTGTATTAATACCTGCTCTCTTCAGGCAGTTGTAAGAACGAACAGAAAGTTCAAGCTCATCAATGCTCATTTCAAGCACTTTTTCTTTTTCATCATCCTCTTTTTCAATCATGACTTCTGCAGCCTGAGCTACTTCTGAAAGATCGATAAATAATTTCAGATGTTCATTAAGCACTTTAGCCGCCAAACTTACTGCTTCGTCCGGCATAAGTGTACCATTGGTCCATACGTCCAATGTAAGTTTATCAAAATCTGTAATCTGGCCAACACGTGTGTTCTGTACGGTAAGATTTACACGCTCAACCGGGGTGTAAATGGAATCAATCGGAATTACGCCAATAGGCATATCTTCTGTCTTATTCTTGTCAGCGCCTACATATCCTCTTCCCTTGTTAATGGTCAGTTCCATGTAAAGCTTACTGTCAGTTCCGCCATTCAATGTAGCAATCACAGTTTCAGGATTCATGATTTCAATATCTGAATCTGCCTGAATATCTGCTCCTGTAACAACGCCTTCACCTTCAAACTCAATGTATGCAGTTTTCGGTTCGTCAGTTTCAGAAGTATTTTTGATTGCCAGGGATTTCAAATTCATGATGATTTCAGTTACATCTTCCTTAACTCCAGGAATAGAGCTGAATTCATGCAGTACACCGTCGATTTTAATTTGGCTGATTGCTGCCCCCGGTAAAGAAGAAAGCATGATTCTTCTTAAAGAGTTACCCAGCGTCGTACCATATCCTCTTTCCAGAGGCTCTACTACGAATCTACCATATTTCTTGTCTTCTGAAATTTCTGTAATTTCAATATTTGGTTTATTAAAATCAAACACTATTTTGGTCCCTCCTTGTGGGTTTTTGAATGTTGAGGGTTGCTTTTCCCGGACCCTCCTTTCTGAAGGATTGCCGGGGTTATTCTTTTTAACAGCACCTTAACGAACCTGAAAATCAGGTTCGTTAAGTATTGCATCCTTTTAAACGATTACGTTTTATTTAGAATATAACTCGACAATCATCATCTCGTCTACCGGAACATCGATTGCTTCACGAAGCGGAAGTTCTTTTACAGTTCCTTTTAATGCTTCAGCATCTGCTTCAAGCCAGTCCGGAACCATACGTCCAGCAGTTACTTCCATAATGTCTTTGTATCTCTGAAGGATCTTCTTTCCTTATTTGATTTCAATAACATCACCAGCTTTAATCTGATATGACGGAATGTTTACCTGTTTACCATTTACAAGAACGTGTTTGTGATCCACAATCTGTCTTGCTTCACGTCTGGTTCTTGCAAATCCAAGACGGAAAATTACATTATCCAGTCTTGATTCAAGAAGAACCATCAGGTTATCACCTGTCATACCTTTCATACGATCTGCTTTTTCAAAGTAGTTTCTAAAAGGTTTTTCTAATACACCATAGATAAATTTAGCTTTCTGTTTTTCACGTAACTGAAGACCATATTCACTCATTTTTCTATTGGTTCTTTTTAACTGTCTGTTAGACTTTTTATCAATTCCTAAATAAACCGGATCCATTCCTAATGAACGGCATCTTTTGAGAACCGGAACTCTATTTACTGCCATGCTCTTTATCCTCCTATAATAATTCGACTAGACTCTTCTTCTCTTCGGTGGGCGGCATCCATTGTGCGGTACCGGTGTTACGTCTCTGATGCTTGTTACATCAATTCCGCAAGCCTGAAGTGCACGGATTGCTGCTTCTCTTCCTGAACCAGGTCCTTTAACGAATACATCTACTGATTTAAGACCATGAACCAAAGCCGCTTTAGCTGCTGTCTCTGCTGCCATCTGAGCTGCATAAGGAGTAGATTTCCTT
>JAXFTO010000028.1:0-55681 GCA_034176745.1 Bariatricus sp.
GATAAAGCCTCCGGCGGATTGCAGAGGTGCGCAGATGTATTGTGTCATGCAAAGCATGACGCGCACCTCGCAGCAAGTACGCCGAGGCGTACTTGAATCATGGAAAGGAGTAGCAATTATGAGTGTCATTTCTTTTGTTAAAGAGGAAATTGAAGTGATTCGTGAGCGGGACCCTGCAATAAAGTCCACTATGGAAGTGTTTCTGTATCCCAGTTTTAAGGTGATGCTGCATTATAGACTAGCACATAAGCTCTATTTGAAGAAGCATTATTTTCTGGCCAGGTGGATTTCACAAAGGGCAGTAAGAAAGACAGGTATAGAGATTCATCCGGGAGCTACGATCGGGAAAGGTCTTTTTATCGATCATGGCAGCGGTGTCATCATTGGGGAGACGGCGATTCTGGGAAATAACATTACTCTGTATCAGGGGGTAACTCTTGGGGGTACTGGTAAAGAGAAAGGAAAACGTCATCCTACGCTTGAGGATAATGTTATGGTAAGCGCGGGAGCAAAAGTAATCGGATCATTTACGATTGGGAAGAATTCCAAGATCGGAGCTGGTTCTGTGGTTATCGAAGAAGTTCCTCCGAACTGTACAGTTGTAGGTGTGCCGGGAAGAATTGTGCGAATGGGTAATCAGAAAGTGCCAAGAACCGACATGGATCAGATTCATCTTCCGGACCCGGTAAAGACCGATATCCAGAAACTCCAGGAAGAAAATATGTGGATGAAGAAAAAAATGGAAGAATTAGAGAAGAGAATTGATTTTTGTGAAATGATGGAATTATAACAAAATCAGAAAGGAATAAACTTATGAAAGTATTTAACACACTGACAAAAAGAAAAGAAGAATTTATCCCATTGGAACCGGGAAAGGTAAAAATGTATGTCTGCGGTCCAACCGTTTATAATTTTATTCATATTGGAAATGCGAGACCGATGATCGTATTTGATACCGTAAGAAGATATTTCGAGTACAAGGGATATGATGTAAACTACGTTTCCAACTTTACGGACGTAGATGACAAGATCATTAAAAAAGCTATTGAAGAGGGCGTATCTGCACAGGAAATTTCTCAGAGATATATTGCGGAATGCAAGAAAGATATGGCCGGAATGAATGTAAAACCTGCAACAAAGCATCCGCTTGCTACCGAAGAAATCTGCGGTATGGTTGAAATGATCCAGAACCTGATTGATAAAGGTTATGCATATGAGAAGAATGGAACTGTTTATTTCAGAACCAGAAAATTCAAAGATTATGGAAAACTTTCCCATAAGAACCTGGATGACCTTCGCTCGGGCGGACGTTCGCTTCTTGTTACCGGAGAAGACGAGAAGGAAGATCCGCTGGACTTCGTTCTCTGGAAACCGAAAAAAGAAGGAGAACCGTCATGGGAGTCTCCGTGGTGTGATGGACGTCCGGGATGGCATATTGAATGCTCTGTAATGTCAAAGAAGTATCTTGGAGAGCAGATAGATATTCACGCCGGCGGCGAAGATCTGGTATTCCCTCACCATGAAAATGAGATTGCACAGAGTGAGGCCGCAAACGGAAAAGAATTTGCAAAATACTGGATGCACAATGCATTTTTGAATATTGATAACCGTAAGATGTCAAAATCACTTGGAAATTTCCGCACTGTTCGTGAAATCAGTGAGCAGTACGATCTTCAGGTACTTCGTTTCTTTATGCTGAGTGCACATTACAGAAGCCCACTGAATTTCAGTGCTGATCTGATGGAGGCTTCAGCAAATGGTCTTGAGAGGATCGTAAATGCAGTGGACAAGCTCAAACATCTGATGGGAGCGGCAAAGATTGAAACGATGACAAGTGAAGAAGCAGAAGCATTTGCAAAGACAGAGGAGTTTGTAAATGCATTCGAAGCTGCTATGGACGATGACTTTAACACAGCAGATGCAATTGCGGCGATTTTTGATCTGGTGAAATTTGCAAATACTACATCGACAGCAGAAAGCTCAAAGGAGTACTTAAAGAAACTCTTTGATCTCATCGTAAAACTTGGTGATGTGTTGGGACTGATTCTTGATAAAGAAGAGGAACTTCTGGATGCAGATATCGAAAAACTGATCGAAGAACGTCAAGCTGCAAGAAAAGCAAAGGATTTTGCCAGAGCAGATGCGATTCGTGATGAGCTTTTGGCAAAAGGAATTATCCTGAAGGATACAAGAGAAGGAGTACAATGGAAAAAAGCATAGGATTTGACTGGAAATCCTGTATGTGCGAAACATTAGAGCTTAAAGAGGTGGATATCACCGGATATTCACCTCTTACTTTAGCATATATAGGAGATAGTGTATATGATCTGATTATTAAGACAATGATCGTTACTGAAGGTAATAAGCAGGTGAAAAAGCTTCATCATGAAACAAGTAAAATGGTTCAGGCTTCGGCCCAGTCTGAGATGATGCGTGTAATTCAGGGGCATTTGACCGAAGAGGAACATGCGATTTACAAGCGGGGGAGAAATGCAAAAACAGTGTCTCCTGCGAAGAATCAGACACTTACCGATTACAGGCGGGCTACAGGGTTTGAAGCGCTGATAGGATGGCTGTATATGAAGAATGAATGGGAAAGAATCCTGGAACTTGTGAAGATTGGGTTAAAGCATTTGGGTGAAATAAATTGTGATAGAGGTGCAGAAGAGATATCTGCAGCCGGGGAGAAGGAAGAATGATAGAAGAAAATGGAGTAAAAAGTCAGATGATCGAGGGAAGAAATGCTGTACTGGAAGCATTTCGCTCAGGAAAACCGATCGATAAAGTATATGTGCTGGATGGATGTCAGGACGGACCTATCCGCAGTATCGTGCGTGAGGCGAAAAAACATGATACCATCCTGCAGTTTGTGACCAAAGAACGCCTGGCTCAGATCTCCGAGACAGGGAAGCATCAGGGCGTTATCGCTATGGCTGCGGCATATGAATATGCAACGGTGGAAGACATGCTTGAACTGGCAAAATCAAGAGGAGAAGATCCGTTTTTGATTCTGTTGGATAATATTGAAGATCCGCATAACCTGGGAGCCATTATCCGTACAGCTAATCTTGCCGGTGCACATGGTGTTATCATTCCGAAAAGGCGCGCTGCAGGGCTGACTGCAACGGTTGCGAAGACTTCGGCGGGAGCCTTAAATTATACACCGGTTGCGAAGGTTACAAATCTGGTAAAGACGATGGATGAACTGAAAGAAAAAGGTTTATGGTTCGTATGTGCCGACATGGCCGGTGATATCATGTATAATGTGAATCTGAAAGGTCCTATCGGTCTTGTGATCGGAAATGAAGGAGAAGGTGTAGGAAGACTGGTTCGGGAGAATTGCGATATGACAGCATCGATCCCGATGAAAGGGGATATTGATTCGCTGAATGCTTCTGTGGCGGCAGGTGTTCTTGCATACGAGATTGTACGTCAGAGACTGGGGTAATAACATGGAATATGAGAAAATGACGGACGAACAGTTGATAGAACGGCTGCGAGCCGGAGAAAAGCCGATTATGGACTTCCTGATGGAAAAGTATAAGGGGCTTGTACGACAGAAAGCCAAGGCTATGTATCTTTGGGGCGGAGAAAATGACGATTTGATCCAGGAGGGCATGATCGGGCTTTTCAAAGCGGTGGAAGGATTTGATGAGGAAGCAGGAGCTTCTTTTGCAAGCTTTGCCGAGCTGTGTATTTCCAGACAGATGTACAGTGCGATCAAGGCATCGCAAAGAAAAAAGCACTTACCGCTGAATTCTTATGTTTCGCTTTATGCATCTGAGAAACGAAGTGACGGCATTGCATCGCCTCCTCTTGCCGAGACGATTGAGGCGGGGGCGGAGAGCAATCCGGAAGAATTATTTCTCAATGCAGAGTTTGCAAATGCTTTTGAAGATGAATTGAAAGAACAGTTAAGCAAACTGGAAAATAGAGTGCTCTGTCTGCATCTTATGGGGATGGATTATTTAAAAATCGCAGAAGTGATGGACAAAAGCCCAAAAGCGATCGATAATGCATTGCAAAGAATCAAAGGGAAGGCAAGACATATCCTCGAGCAGAAAAGAAAACAGTGATACAAAAAAACCTCAGGTTTTTCCTGAGGTCTCTTGATAGAAAAAGCTGCCTAGCGGAATCGAACCGCCGACCTCCGCCTTACCAAGGCGACGCTCTACCGACTGAGCCAAGGCAGCAGACGCTTTTCGCGACTCAATTAATATACCACATCATTAATACTATTGTCAATATTAGTTTTGTATTTTCTGGAGAAATCCGTGTATCATAGGGGTGAAATACCTTTTGCCCCTACATCATATGATATTAATAAAGAGGAAATGAGGAAATAAAAAATATGGTTCCCGGATTTGTAAATGACACAAAGAAAAAGAAAATCTGACGAGACAGTTTTAAGGCTGCCCGTCAGATTTTCTTTTATGTTATTTACAGGTATATGATTTCAGGAGAAGAAGTGTATTTCTTACCCCGTCAAGATGTGAGCGTTCATAGTTGTGAGAAGCATACACACCTGGACCGATCAATCCGTGAAGAATGTCATAGCCGCTCCTTAAAGTTGCTTCAACGTCAGAACCGTAGTGCGGATAAATATCGATGGCAAAATCAAGATGATTTACTTTTGCGGTCTCGATCAGTGCGCTTGTCACTTCATAGTTGTATGGTCCGCCGGAATCCTTTGCACAGATGGATACCATGCGTTCTGTGCAGCCAAGATCACCGCCAACGCATCCCATGTCTACAGAGATCATTTCTTCTGTATCAGACGGGACACTGCTTCCGCCATGTCCGACTTCCTCATATACAGTAAAGACAAGAGAAACTTTGCGTTTTAAAGTAAACTGTTCGTCCTTTACACATTTTGCAAGGGCAAGAAGAATGGCGGCAGAGAGCTTGTCATCAAGATAACGGCTCTTGATATATCCGCTCTCGGTAATTACGGTACGAGGATCCATTGCAATGATATCGCCGACCTGTATTCCAAGATTTTCCACATCTTCCTTTGAAGAAACATTTTCGTCCAGCAGAATTTCCATGTTCTTCTCTTCGCGGTCCGGCTTATCATCCGCAACGTGAACAGATGGCTCTGTGTTCAGAACAACGCCTGTGTATACCTTTCCGTCACGAGTGTGAATGGTACAGTTCTCTCCGTCAGCGGTTGACCACTGATGTCCTCCGAGTGTGGTAGGACGAAGGCGTCCGTTTTCTTTGATCGCTCGTACCATTGCCCCAAGTGTGTCTACATGGGCGGCAAGAAGAAGTGGACTTCCTTCCCCGCCTAATGTTACAAGAACATTTCCCTTGCGCGATTTCCAAGGTTCATATCCCATATTTTTAAGAGTATCCATGAGATAATCAGAGACTTCGCGTGTGAAGCCGGATGGGCTTGCGATCGAAGTTAGTGTTTTCAGCTGCCGGGCAACATATTCAGTATAATCTTTCATATAATTTCCCCCTGATGAAAAATAATAGTTGCTTTATAATTTAATCGTTGTGAAACGAAAAAGCAATCGCTTTTATTCAGTATATTTTTGTTTTTCAAGTCCATGTATCCAGTCGGATTTCAGATAATAGATTGTAAAAACAATTGAACTTAATGTCCATGTGATCGGGTAAGCCCAGAATACCATGTTTATCTTCGGAATGAAATGGATTGCTATGGTAATGTAGCTGACCCTTATTACGCACCAGCAGATCATCATGACGAGCATGGGAACGGTGGAACGTCCTGCACCGCGGAGAATTCCGGCCATGCAGTGGGAATAAGCAAGTAAACAGTAAAATAGCGAAATGGTTCTGGCCTGTGTTATGCCAAATGCAATTGCCTCTTTGCTGCCGCCGAATAATGCGAGTAGATTCGGTGAGAAGCAGTAAACCAGAAATCCGATGAACTCGGCAAGTGTAATGGAACAGATCAATCCGAATACAGAACCTTTTTTGGCGCGGTCATACTGTCTGGCACCCAGATTCTGGCTGATAAATGTTGTCAAAGCCATGGAAAAGCAGGTGACAGGAAGGAAGCCGAATCCTTCGATCTTCGCGTAGGAACCGCAGCCTGCCACGGCGAGTGCACCGAATTTGTTGATATTTGACTGTACAAACACATTTGCCAGTGAAATAATCGAATTCTGGATTCCGGTTGGAAGTCCGTTGGATACGATCTGAGGAAGCATTACAGGATCCATACGGATGTCCCTTATGGAAACCCGGATTTCTTCCGGATTATGTAATAACTGGCGCAGACAGAGGAAAGCGCTCAAAAACTGGGAAATCGTGGTTGCAAATGCAGCCGCTCCCACTCCGAATCCGAGTCCGGCGATCAGTATCAGATCCAGAACAACATTTGTTACTGAGGAAATGATCAGATAGATAAGCGGATGTCTGCTGTCTCCCAGTGCCTGAAGGATTCCCATGAAAAAATTGTACATGACAAAACCGATGGAACCGAGAAAATAAATTCTGAAGTATACAAGAGAATTTACCAGCACTTCTTCGGGAGTGCCCATTAGGCGCAGAATCTGCGGTGCAGCGATTTCCCCAATCATCGTGACCGCGATGCCGCAGCAGAGCCCGAAGCTGATTGTCGTATGGAGCGCGCGCTTTAAAGCTTTTCCATTGCCGGCTCCAAAGTATTTGCCGATTACGACACTTGCACCAATCGAGGTGCCGTTAAAAAGCCCTACCAGAAGCTGGATCAGACTTCCCGACGAACTGACAGCGGCAAGTGCATTACTGCCGAGAAAGTTCCCGACGATCAAAGTGTCGGCGGCGTTGTAACATTGTTGAAACAGATGTCCCCAAAAAAGTGGAATTGCGAATAATACAATTCGCTTCCAGATAGGGCCGTCTGTCATGCGTGTTGAAGATGAAACTTGTGACATACCCAACCCCCATAGTATTTTTTTCGTACTTTATTTTCAAGATAAACAGATTATAGACTAAAGTACAGTATGATTATAAAAACAAATTTGGAAAAAGTCAATGAACTGTACCGTAACTGTGATAAAATTGTTGTTCTTAGACTAAAATTGTGGTAAACTAATGAACAAAGTTTCAGAAATCAGTCTTTTTAAGTCTGATTTCGCAGATTGAGGAACCTGAGGAGGATTTACCATGGCAGAAGAAATGGTATCAAAGAATTTTATTGAACAGGAAATTGACAAAGATTTGAAGGAAGGCGTTTACGATCATGTCTGTACACGTTTTCCTCCGGAGCCGAATGGATATCTGCATATCGGACATGCCAAATCTATTTTATTGAATTATGGACTCGCACAGAAATATAATGGAACCTTCCATATGCGTTTTGATGATACAAACCCGACGAAAGAGAAGATGGAGTTTGTTGAATCTATTAAAGCGGATATCCAGTGGCTGGGTGCTGACTGGGGAGAGCATCTTTATTTTGCATCGGATTATTTTGATACGATGTATGAATGTGCAGTGAAGCTGATCAAGAAAGGAAAAGCGTTTGTCTGTGACCTTTCGGCTGATGAAATCAGAGAATATCGCGGTACTCTTACGGAGCCCGGAAAGAACAGTCCATATCGAGACCGGACTGTAGAGGAGAATCTGGAACTGTTCGAGAATATGAGAGCCGGTGTTTATAAAGATGGTGAGAAAGTGCTTCGTGCAAAGATCGATATGGCTTCTCCGAATATTAACATGAGAGATCCGGTTATTTACAGAGTGGCACATATGACACATCACAATACCGGTGATAAATGGTGCATTTATCCAATGTATGACTTTGCGCACCCGATCGAGGATGCGGTAGAAGGAATTACACATTCTATCTGTACGCTTGAATTTGAAGATCATCGTCCACTGTACGACTGGGTAGTAAGAGAATGTGAATTTGAAAATCCACCGCGTCAGATTGAATTTGGTAAGCTTTATCTGAACAATGTGGTTACAGGTAAGAGATATATCAAGAAGCTGGTTGAGGATAAAGTAGTTGACGGATGGGATGACCCGCGTCTCGTTTCCATTGCAGCACTTCGCCGCCGTGGATTTACACCGGAATCTATTAAGATGTTTGTAGACCTTTGCGGTGTTTCCAAAGCGCAGGGTGCGGTAGACTATGCGATGCTGGAATACTGCATCAGAGAAGATCTGAAGCTGAAGAGACCGCGTATGATGGCTGTCCTTGATCCGGTTAAGCTTGTAATCGATAATTATCCGGAAGGAGAGACGGAATGGCTTGACGCACCGAACAATCTGGAGAATGAAGAACTCGGAAGCAGAAAAGTACCGTTTAGCCGCGAACTTTATATTGAGAGAGAGGATTTTATGGAAGAACCTCCGAAGAAGTATTTCCGTCTGTTTCCGGGCAATGAAGTGCGTCTTATGAATGCGTACTTTGTAAAATGTGTGGATTATGAAAAGGATGAAGACGGAAATGTAACAGTCATTCACTGTACTTATGATCCGGAGACAAAGTCCGGCAGCGGATTTACCGGAAGAAAAGTAAAAGGAACGATCCACTGGGTATCAGCAGATCACGCAGTAAAAGCAACCGCACGTCTGTATGAAAATCTGATCGATGAGGAAAAAGGAGTTTATAACAAGGAAGACGGTTCTATGAATCTGAATCCGAATTCCCTTACAGAAAAAGAAATTCTGGTGGAACCAAACTTCTCTGAAGCAAAAGCGTATGACAGCTTCCAGTTTGTTCGTCAGGGATATTTCTGTGTGGATTCCCATGACTCCAGACCGGATGCACTGGTATTTAACAGAATTGTATCTTTGAAGAGTTCATTTAAATTACCGAAATAGTTGATGAAGATTATAAAAACGCAGCATAGAAAAAATGCTGCGTTTTATATTATGCTTCAGAATCTTCTTTACTTTCTTCGGTCTCATTTGCACTTTCTTCTGCGTCGGTGCTTTCCTCGGAAGTTTCTTCTGGCTGTTCTTCTTTTGTTTGGGTTTCGGATTTTTCTTCGGCAGCCGGTGCATCTGTCTGAGGAGTAAGGTTCACATAACCACGTTCTTTTACTTCTCCCAGATCATCGTCTAATTCAAAGTCATCATCCTCGAAATTATCTTCAAAATCATCATCTGATTCTGCGGTGTTCTTTTTCTTCAGCCAATAGTAAATACCGGCTCCGGCAGCTGCTGCGGCGGTAAGGCCAAGCAGAAAGTTTCTGGAATTTCTTGCCATAATTGTACTCCTTTCAATAATACTGTGCCTTTAAACAAGTTAATTGTAATACTTTTTATGGAAAAGGAAAAGTAAAATCTTTATAAAAAGTGGTTTTTATGGTGCAAAATGTGTTAGGATGTAAAAATAAGGAATTAAAATGAGGAAAGGAATTGCTAAGTAGAATGGAAGAAAAACAGAATCTGATTATTGATAAAGGTCAGGAAATAACCAAAAAAGCTAAGAACAAAATCTTTGGTGTGGTTTACAGCCGTACGGCGGTTGTGATTCTGCTTTTGCTATTGCAGATAGGCATGATGCTGTTTACACTGACATATCTTGAAAGCTATGTAAATTATTTGTATGGATTTTTTATTGTAGTGTCAGTCGTGGCAGTAATCTATATTATGAATGAGAAGGGGACACCGGAATTTAAGCTTACGTGGCTATTATTTATTTTGCTGGTGCCGGTCGTTGGTGTGGGCTTTTACCTTTTTACGAAAATGGAACCGGGAACCCATTATATAAGGAAACGTCTGGAAAAATTACGCCATGAGACAGAACCTTATATGCAACAGAATGAAAAGATTGTCCGGACGATGAAGAGTAGCCGGCTTGCAAATGCAAATCTTTCACACTTCCTTTATAATCAACTGGGATTTCCTACTTATGGAAATACAGAAGCAACTTATTTTCCGTTAGGAGATGATAAGTTTCCGGTTCTTTTGGAGGAACTGGAAAAAGCTGAAAAATTTATTTTTATGGAATATTTTATCGTCGAAGAAGGAATTATGTGGAATTCGATACTGGATGTGCTGGAACGAAAGATCCAGGAAGGCGTAGAAGTACGTTTTATGTATGACGGAATGTGCAGCGTTTCTTTACTTCCATATGAATATCCTGTGAAACTTAAGAAAATGGGAATCCAGTGCAAACAGTTTGCACCGATCAAGCCGATTCTCTCTACCAGTCAGAATAACCGTGATCACAGGAAAATCTGTGTGATCGACGGGAAAGTGGCGATTACTGGCGGGGTGAACCTGGCAGACGAATATATCAATCAGAAAATGCGGTTCGGACACTGGAAAGATACCGCCATCATGCTTAAGGGAGATGCGGTCCAGAGTTTTACGATGATGTTTCTGCAGATGTGGAATTTGTGGGAAAGACGCCCAGAGGAGTACGAACAGTATCTGACTGTCAAAAAAAGAGGATTTAACAGAGAATCAGGATATATGATTCCGTACGGTGACAGCCCGTTCGATCATGAAAATGTTGGAGAAGAAGTATATTTCCATATTTTAAACCATGCGAGAAAATACGTTCACATTATGACTCCATATCTGATTTTGGACAGAGAGATGATCACGGCGCTTACAAGAGCAGCAAAATGCGGGATTGAAGTGGTGATCATTATGCCGGGAATTCCGGATAAGCCGTATGCCTTTTATCTTGCCAAGACATACTATGCGGAGCTTCTGGAAAAAGGGGTGCAGATTTATGAATATACACCTGGATTTGTGCATGCGAAAGTGTTCACCTCCGATGACGATACGGCAACTGTAGGAACGATCAATCTGGACTATCGCAGTCTTTATCTTCATTTTGAATGCGGAGTCTTCATTTATCACAATCCGGTTGTCTATGATATTGAAAAAGATTTTCAGGAGACACTGAAGAAGTGCCATAAAGTGACCCTGACAGAGGTGAAGAACAGAAGCCTTTTTACAAAACTGTACGGGCAGATTTTGAGACTGGTCGCACCGCTTATGTAAAAAATACCGCGGCATGGAATGAAAAAAGCAGTTTTCGAAAAAATAAGATGTACATATGATAAAAAATGTTGTATAATTTTAATTAGTGTTTCTTATATTACAAGGACACATAGGATACATATATGATGATAAGCAGGAGGATATATCATGGTTAAAGCAGTAGTAGGTGCGAACTGGGGAGACGAAGGCAAGGGCAAGATTACGGACATGCTTGCAGAAAAGGCTGATATTATTATCCGTTTCCAGGGCGGAGCGAACGCAGGACATACCATTATCAATGATTACGGTAAATTTGCGCTTCATACATTGCCGTCAGGAGTGTTCTATGGACATACTACAAGTATTATCGGAAATGGTGTGGCGGTAGATATCCCGGTCTTGTTTAACGAGATACAGTCTATTATCGACAGAGGAGTACCGATGCCGAAGATTCTTGTTTCCGACAGAGCGCAGATGGTAATGTCATATCATAAGAATTTTGATGCATATGAGGAAGAAAGATTGGGAGGAAAGTCATTTGGCTCAACAAAGTCAGGAATTGCTCCGTTCTATTCAGATAAGTATGCAAAGATCGGTTTCCAGATCAGTGAACTTTTTGATGATGATCTGCTGAAAGAAAAGGTTGTAAGAGTAGCTGAGCAGAAGAACGTGTTGCTTGAGCATCTGTATCACAAACCATTAATTGATCCTGAAGAATTATATAAAGAACTGGTTAGTTACAGAGAGATGGTTGAGCCTTATGTATGCAACGTCTCTGCATATCTTGATCAGGCGATCAAAGACGGAAAAGAGATTCTTCTGGAAGGCCAGCTTGGAACTTTGAAGGATCCGGATCACGGAATTTATCCGATGGTTACTTCTTCTTCTACACTTGCAGCTTACGGTGCGATTGGCGCAGGCATTCCTCCGTATGAGATTAAACAGATCGTTACTGTATGTAAAGCATACTCCAGTGCGGTAGGTGCAGGAGCATTTGTAAGTGAGATTTTCGGTGAAGAAGCAGATGAACTTAGAAAACGCGGCGGAGACGGAGGAGAGTACGGTGCAACGACAGGACGTCCGAGACGTATGGGATGGTTCGACTGTGTGGCTTCCAAATACGGATGCCGTCTGCAGGGAACGACAGACGTGGCATTTACTGTAGTAGATGTCCTTGGATATCTGGATGAGATTCCGGTATGTGTAGGTTATGAGATTGACGGAGAAGTTACAACAGAATTCCCGACTACTCACCTGCTTGAGAAGGCAAAACCGGTACTTAAGACTCTTCCGGGATGGAAATGTGACATCCGCGGAATCAAGAAATACGAAGATCTTCCGGAGAACTGCAGAAATTACATTGAATTTATTGAGAAAGAAATTGGATTTCCGATCACCATGGTTTCTAACGGACCGGGAAGACATGATATCATTTTCAGATAAGAGATTAAATAAAAAGACGTGGCATTCAAAATGCCACGTCTTTTTAGTAATGTTAAAGCAGATAAAGTCCGTTCTTAGCTGCATACTCTATAATTTCAACAGGCCATATAGAAGACTGCACCTCTCCGATATGTGCCTTTCTCAGATAAAACATACAGATACGAGACTGACCGATACCGCCGCCCACCGTATAAGGAAGCTCGCCTGCAAGAAGCGCTTTCTGGAAGTCAAGCTCGGCGCGTTCTTCACAGCCTGCGACTTTAAGCTGGCGCCTTAAGGCGTCTTCATCTACACGGATTCCCATAGAGGAGAGCTCCAGCGCAATGTCAAGTACCGGATAGTAGACGATGATATCACCGTTCAGTTCCCAGTCATCATAGTCAGGGGCACGTCCGTCGTGTTTTTCACCGGAAGCAAGTGTCTTACCGATCTGCTTGATGAAGATTGCTCCCTTGGCCTTGGCAAAATGATATTCTCGTTCTTTCGGAGTCTTGTCGGGATACATCGTCTCCAGCTCCTGAGAAGTGATAAATGTAATTTCATCTGGAAGAAATGCCTCAATGTAGTTATATCTGCGGGCCATAAACTGCTCAGTTTCTTTTAAGGCACTGTACACTTTGTTGACCGTATACTCCAGTGTTTCCATGTTGCGCTCTTCTTTAGAGATTACCTTCTCCCAGTCCCACTGATCGACATAAATAGAATGGATATTGTCGGTCTCTTCATCACGGCGGATCGCACTCATATCGGTGTAAAGTCCTTCGCCAGAATGGAAACCATAGCGCTTCAATGCGTAACGTTTCCATTTCGCGAGAGAGTGGACGATTTCAACTTCTTTGTCATCCTGTTCTTTCACACCAAAAGAAACCGGACGTTCCACTCCGTTAAGGTTGTCATTCAGACCGGATTCGGGACGCACAAAAAGAGGCGCCGATACACGGGTCAGATGCAGTGATTTTGCAAGTGCACGTTCAAAATGGTCTTTCACTTCTTTGATGGCAACCTCAGTCTCACGGATCGTAAGCCTTGAATGATAGTTTTCAGGTATTATCAAATGTTCCATGTTCATCTTCCTTTCCTACTCATACATTAGAGTTTATTAGAAATGGGTGGGAATTGTCAATCCTATTCTGCTTATTCGTTAAAAAATGGTAACAGTTCAGCCATTAAGCTCGAGCTGTTACAAAAAATGATCCAATTACTAAGATATGGCATAAAAGCGAAAATTGCTTCATATAATGAAAAGGTCGGGGAAGGAGGGAACTGATCATGAGGCAAGAAGAAATGGAAAAGGAACAGGAAGTCATTTCAATAGAAGAATATCTGAACAGACGGCGTAAAATACGAAGAGAAGAAGAACGAAGACAGGAAGGGAAAACGAAAGAAAAAACTCTGCCCGGTCTATGGCAGAGCTTATGCATGTACTGAATTCAGAAGTGAACTGTGATTTTCTGAAACGATAAATCAGCTGTCGATTTCGTCATCGGAAGAATCATCTTTATGCATGAGTCGGTATACCAGCATGTAGGCATAAAGAAGTACCGGAACAAGAATGGTACAGGCAATCGAAGCTTTGAGAAATCCCTGTGTCTGTGTACTGTCGGTAAAAGCGAAAAATAAAGTACTGGCATACATTAAAATCAGAAGAACTGCGCCGATAAGTGCGAGAATACGTTTTGTTTTTTTCATATAAATCACCTGTATGTATCTTTTTAATCTATTATAGTGATAAAATTGAAATTCTACAAGAAAATGTTTTGCAAACATCAAAGAAATGCTGTATTATATATGGAGTGAAAAGAACGAAAAGGAGAATTTTCAAATATGAGTACATTATTAGAACAGTGGCGTGATACCGCATATTCAAAAGAAATGGATCAGAATTCCCTGCAGAAGTTCTGGGGAACATATTTCCAGATTGAAAAAGAGATTTATGAAAAGCTTCTTACCAATCCGGATGAAGAAGTAAAGGGTACTGTAAAAGAACTCGCTGAAAAGTATGGCGTAGAAGTATTTACAATGACAGGTTTTCTGGATGGTATCAACGATAGTCTTAAAGAGGCCAATCCGATTGAGACGATGGATGAAGCTACTGTAGTCAGCCTCGCATTTGATAAAGAACTGTTGTATAAGAACATGGTAGATGCAAAGGCAGACTGGCTTTACGAACTTCCGCAGTGGGACAATATTTTTTCAGAAGAAAAGAGAAAAGAACTTTACAAAGAACAGAAGAATTCCCGTACAGTACATGTAGAGAAGAAAGTCTATCCAAACGATCCATGTCCGTGCGGAAGCGGTAAGAAGTATAAAAAGTGCTGCGGAAAGAATAAGTAAATTTTCATAATTGACAAATGATGTCCGCATGTCTATAATAATAGCAAATGTGTTGATGAGAAGAGTAGAACGCAGATTGATTTACAGAGAGAGAAGCCATGGCTGGAAGCTTCTTAATAGAAAGTGTTTGAAGACCACCTCGGAGCGGCTGCGATGAGCAGCACGGCAGGATACCGTTATCATCCGGAATAAGAGGCTTTGGCGTATGCCGGGGCAAGCGGGGTGGAACCGCGGGTAAGTATGTTAACTCGTCCCTTGCAGTGTATTTTTTTAGACTGCAAGGGATTTTTTGTCGTATTTTGAGGTGGACGAATGGAAGTATACAGACATAAAGTCCAGTATTATGAGAAATGAGAGGATGCACCGGAATGCGGCAAAGAGCAGTATTGAAGTCGTTTCTATGAAAACAATACATAAATAGAGAAAGAGAGGAAAATAAGATGAAGATCACTCTGAAAGACGGCTCTGTAAAAGAGTACGCAGAAAGTAAATCAGTAATTGAAATCGCAGCTGATATCAGCGAGGGACTTGCAAGAGCAGCTACAGCAGGAGAGGTAAACGGAGAAGTTGTTGACCTCAGAACCGTAGTAAGTGATGACTGTACACTCAGCATTTTGACATTTAACGATGAAGAAGGAAAGGGAGCATTCCGCCATACTGCTTCCCATATTCTGGCACAGGCAATCAAGAGACTCTATCCCGATACCAAGCTTGCGATCGGACCTTCTGTAGCAGACGGATTCTACTACGATATTGATCGCGAGACACCACTTACAGCTGAAGATCTTGAGAAGATCGAGGCGGAAATGAAGAAAATCGTAAAGGAAGCTCTTCCACTAGAGAAATTTACAAAGCCGAGAAATGAAGCAATCGAATATTTCAAGGAAAAAGGTGAACCTTATAAAGTAGAACTCATTGAAGATCTTCCGGAAGACGCAGAAATCAGTTTCTACACTCAGGGAGAATTTACCGATCTTTGTGCAGGACCACATCTTATGAATACAAAACAGGTGAAAGCATTTAAGCTGACAAGCCTTGCAGGTGCATACTGGCGCGGAAGCGAAAAGAATAAAATGCTCCAGAGAGTTTACGGTACCGCTTATCCGAAGAAAGCAGATTTGGATGATTATCTGACAATGTTGGAGGAAGCGAAAAAGCGCGATCATAGAAAGCTTGGAAAAGAACTTGGTCTCTTCATGATGAAAGAAGAAGGACCTGGATTCCCGTTCTTCCTTCCGAAAGGAATGGTATTAAAGAATCAGCTTCTTGATTACTGGAGAGAAATCCACCATAAGGCAGGATATGTGGAGATTTCTACCCCAATCATGCTGAGCCGTCATCTGTGGGAGACATCAGGACATTGGGATCATTACAAAGAAAATATGTATACGACGGTGATTGACGAAGAAGACTTCGCAATCAAGCCAATGAACTGTCCGGGTGGAATCCTGGTTTATCAGTCAGAGCCGCGCTCATATCGTGATCTGCCACTCCGTATGGGAGAGCTTGGACTCGTTCACCGTCATGAAAAATCAGGACAGCTTCACGGACTTATGCGTGTAAGATGTTTCACACAGGATGATGCTCATATTTTCATGACACCAGAACAGATCCGTGATGAGATCAAAGGTGTTGCAAAGCTGATCGATGAAGTTTACAGTCTGTTTGGATTTAAATATCATGTGGAACTTTCTACTCGTCCGGAAGACAGCATGGGAAGTGACGAAGACTGGGAGATGGCGACAGATGCTCTGCGCGGAGCGCTTGATGATCTGGGACTTAACTATGTGGTAAATGAAGGTGATGGTGCATTCTACGGACCGAAGATCGACTTCCATCTGGAAGATTCTATCGGAAGAACCTGGCAGTGCGGAACTATCCAGCTTGATTTCCAGCTTCCGCTTCGTTTCGGATGTGAATATACAGGGGCTGACGGTGAGAAACATCAGCCGATCATGATCCATCGTGTAGCATTTGGATCCATCGAACGTTTTATCGGAATCCTGATCGAACATTTTGCAGGTGCATTCCCGACATGGCTTGCTCCGGTTCAGGTAAAAGTACTTCCGATTTCTGATAAATATATGGATTATGCTAAGAAGGTTCTGGATGAACTTAATCATGCAGGAATCCGTGCAGAAATCGATACACGTGCTGAAAAGATCGGATATAAGATCCGTGAAGCACAGATGCAGAAGATTCCGTACATGCTTGTAGTAGGTGCTAAGGAAGAAGAGGAAGGTGCAGTCTCTGTAAGAAGTCGTTTTGAAGGAGACGAGGGACAAAAGAAGCTTTCTGATTTCATTGCGGCGATCAAGATGGAAATCAAGGCAAGAACAGTAAGAGAAGTAAAAATAAAAGAATAATCACTCTGTATGAAAATACAGAATCTGAGCATAATAAAACTGATTTTTTGATTAAGAAGGAGGTTTTATTATGCCGGAATTAAAATGTACCGTGCAGACATGCATGCATAATAAGGATTTTTATTGTGATCTGAATGCGATTACGGTAGGAGGAAGTTCAGCAAAAAATGCAGAAGAAACATGTTGTGACAGCTTTGAAGAAAGAAAAAGCGGCACATACAGCAATGTGACAGGAGAGGCAACTCCGACAAGCAAGATCGACTGTAAGGCAGTTGAATGTCAGTATAACAATGAATGTCAGTGCCATGCAGGAAAGATCAGTGTAGAAGGAAGTCAGGCATGTCAGTGCGAAGAAACAGAATGTGCGACATTCACCTGCAAATAACAAAATAGCAGTAACCGCAAAAGCTGCTCTTTAGGAAAACAAATTCTTAAAGAGTGGCTTTTTCATTAGGAAATATGTTGCGAATCCAAGCTATTAAAGGTATAATGCTGATGTACAGAAAAAGGAAATGAATCTAATTGAGATTCTGGGAAAAAGGTGAATATTTGAATGGAAAATGAAGAAAAGCAAAAAGAATCCGAGGGTAATGAGCCGAAGAACGATTACGAATTTGCACCATATTATGTAAAAAGGCCAAAGTTCGGAAAGAGCGGTCCGTCCAAACTCCGGCAGGAGTTCAGCAGAGGGATGACCACGTTTTTGGTGATCATGGCATGTGTGGTCATCTATTTTGCATTGCTTCGGATCAATCAGATTTCAGAAGCAGTTTTTGCTGTAGTTGACGTGTTAAAACCGATCCTCTACGGGATGGCAATCGCATTTCTGTTAAATCCTATTGTAAAAATGGTGGATCGATACTTTGTACCATGGCTGGAAAAATATATGGAAAGAAGGAAAGCAATCAAACTTTCCAGGGCATCAGGAGTAGCTGTATCGTTGATTTTCTTGTTTGCACTTATTACTGCACTCTTTAATATGTTGATTCCTGAACTGGTAAAGAGCATAAGGGATTTGATCATTACACTTCCGGGACAGCTGAATGAAGTCGTGGACTGGTTTAATCACATGCAGGCTTCAGATACCACGATGGGGATTCTGTTCAGTAATATTGTAGAAGAAGGAACTGCGACACTGCAGAACTGGCTGCGCACGGAACTGATGCCGCAGATAAATACGATCATGTCCAATCTGACGGTGGGAGTTCTTAATATTCTAAATGAACTGTTTAACTTTCTGATCGGATTGATTATCTCCATTTATCTGCTTGCCAGCAAAGAAACGTTTTCCGCACAGTGTAAAAAGCTGACGTATGCATTTTTAAAAACAGATCATGCTAATATGATCCTGCATTTGACAAAGAAAAGCAACGAGATTTTTGGCGGCTTTATCATTGGTAAAATTATCGATTCGGCAATTATCGGTGTGCTTTGTTTTGTTAGTCTGTCTTTATTAAAGATGCCATATATATTACTCGTCAGTGTTATTGTGGGAGTTACAAATATCATTCCGTTTTTTGGTCCATATATCGGAGCGATTCCGAGTGCCATTTTAATTTTGTTAAATGATCCGAAGAAAGGAATTTATTTTATTTTGTTTATTCTTGTTCTCCAGCAGGTGGACGGAAATGTGATCGGACCGAAGATTTTGGGAAATTCGACAGGATTATCATCGTTCTGGGTGGTATTCTCAATTCTTGTAGGAGGGGGACTGTTTGGATTTGTCGGAATGATTATGGGAGTTCCTACATTTGCGGTCATTTATTATATTATTATGATGATCACAGACCAGAGACTGGAACGTAAGAATCTTCCTGCTACTACGGTTCATTATGGCGAAAAGAGTTATGTCAATGAAGAAGGACGGTTTATAAGTGATGATATAGAAATCATGGACGAAGAGAAAGATGAATAGAAAAGGGGAATTTTATTATGCCAATTCGTGTACAGAATGATTTGCCGGTAAAAGAAATACTGGAAAGAGAAAATATATTTGTGATGGATGAATTTCGCGCAACGCATCAGGATATTCGTCCGATCAAGATTGGTTTTTTGAATCTGATGCCTTTGAAAGAAGAAACTGAGCTTCAGCTACTCCGCTCGCTTTCCAACACGCCATTACAGGTGGATATCGTGTTTGTGACAGTGAAAAGCCATGAATCCAAGAATACTTCCGCGAATCATTTAAATCGATTTTATGAGACATTTGATAATGTGAAAGATCAGAAATTCGACGGATTTATTATCACCGGTGCACCGGTTGAACAGATGCCGTTTGAAGAAGTGGATTACTGGGAAGAATTGAAGGATATTATGGAGTGGACGAAGACGAATGTGACTTCCACGATCCATCTCTGCTGGGGGGCTCAGGCTGCGTTATATTATCATTATGGAATTGATAAGGTGCAGCTTCCGAATAAACTCTTTGGTGTATTTGAACATAAAGTAATGAATCGTAAGATTCCGCTTGTGCGTGGATTTGACGATGTATTCCTCGCGCCTCATTCCCGCCATACGGATGTACCGATTGAAAAGATCAGAGAAGATGACCGTCTGATGATCCTTGCGGAATCTGAAGTTGCCGGTGCATTTCTTGTGATGGCCCTGGACGGAAGACAGATCTTCGTGATGGGACACCCGGAATATGACAGGGTTACATTGGATCAGGAATATAAGAGAGATAAGGGGAAGAATCTTCCGATTCAACTTCCGGTAAATTATTATCCGAATGATGACTGCGAACAAAAGCCGCTTCTTACATGGAGAGCCCATGGCAATACATTGTATGGAAACTGGCTGAATTACTACGTCTATCAGGCAACGCCGTATGATATGATCGGGACACCGCAGTTTTAACGATTTTAAGAGTTTTTCTGCTTATTCAATGAGAATTAAAGCGCTAAGGGAAGAAAGTATAATCTTCTTTTGGTGCTTTCTTTTTGCCTTGATCATCAGCAACAGACTGTTTTGAAGCTGACTATTGTCATCCCGGTGCTTTATCTTCTTTCAAGATAAAAACACTGGGCTTTATAAAGTATTTACAGATGCCTTTTATTCCCCTATAATGGGGAACAAAGAAAAAACAGATAATAATACATGGAGGAATATAAAATGATGCTTGAAAAGAAAACGACAGAATTTTTGGAAGAACTTTCCTCAAAGGCTCCGGTTCCGGGAGGAGGGGGCGCTTCGGCGGCTGCAGGAGCATTTGCGGCAGCACTGGGGCTTATGGTAGGAAATCTGACGACCGGAAAGAAAAAATATGCAGATGTAGAAGAAGAAATATGTGAAGTGATGAAAAGTTTAGAGCGGCTTCGTGATAAAATGGTACAATTAGTAGATGAGGATGCAAAGGCATTTGAACCGCTTTCGAAGGCTTATAGTCTTCCGAAAGATAATGAGGAGCAGAAACGCGCGAAAGAAAAGGTAATGGAAGCTGCTCTTATGGAAGCGGCAAGAGTTCCGATTGAAATCATGGAAGTGGCGATTAAAGTAATGGAACTTCTGAAGATTCTGGGAGAAAAAGGAAGCCGCCTTGCAGTAAGCGATGCGGGAGTAGGAGCTATGTTTGCCAGAACGGCAATAGAAGGGGCATCTCTCAATGTTTTTATTAATACAAAAATGATGAAAAACAGGGAACAGGCAGCCAAAATGAATACGCATGCAGATACACTGATCGCACGCGGAAGAAAGATGGAAGAGGAAATCTTAAGTGTTGTCCTGGAACAGATCCGGTAAATGGGAAAAACTCAGTAATAGTATATGGGATTTAGGAGGAAAGAATAACGATGGCAACGGAAATGCTTGGAACTTTAGTGGCGAAAGCCATGAAGGAAAGAATTATCGATAAGGTGAATGAATTAAAAGAGAAGGGGACATCCCCTTGCCTTACCATCATCAGAGTAGGGGAACGCCCGGATGATCTGTCTTATGAACGCGGAGCGAAAAAAAGAATGGAGCTTGCCGGAATTGAATGTGTGGTGAAGGAATTACCTGAAGATATCACACAGGAAGAATTTGAAGAAGAATTTCGCAAAGTCAACGAAGATGAAACGGTACATGGAATTTTATTGTTCCGCCCACTTCCGGCGCATTTAGACGAAGAACCGGTAAGGAAAATGATTCATCCGATGAAGGATGTGGATTGTATGTGTGATGTGAATCTTGCAAAGGTATTTTCCGGGGATAAGACCGCTTTTGCACCCTGTACAGCCCAGGCGGTCATGGAAATGCTGGATTACTATGGGATTGATGTATGTGGTAAGAACGTTACAATTGTCGGTAGAAGTATGGTAGTGGGAAAACCGCTTGCGATGTTGATGCTGCAGAAAAATGCAACGGTGACGGTATGTCACACCAGAACGAAGAATCTAAAAGAAGCCTGCCGGAATGCGGACATAGTGGCTGCCTGCGCAGGAAAGGCAAAAATGATCACGGCAGATATGATCGGACATGGTGCGATTGTTGCGGATGTAGGAGTCAATGTGGATAAAGACGGAAATCTTTGCGGAGATGTGGATTATGAAAAAGCGAAAGATGTGGCAGCTTTCATAAGTCCTGTACCGCGAGGCGTGGGAAGTGTAACAACTTCTGTACTGGCATCCCATGTGACAAGAGCAGCAGAATATTTTGGCAGTTTCAGCTAATAAGCAGTGCTCGGGTATACTGACACGCTGATATTGATGTAACAACGTGTCAGAAGATCAGTCTTTAGAATCGGGATTTGTGGGAAATTCGCGGACAAGATTTTGGATATTATCACGGATATAACGTTTATAGTTTTCAGGAAGAGGACGAAGAAGATTCAGAATTTCCAATTCAAGCGGGTCGGAAATGGCTGGCGGCTCTTCCAGATAATCTCTGATCAGATAATCAAATCGGACGTTTAATACTTTGGAAAAATTCAGCATGGAAGAAAATGATGTGGAAAGATTTCCATTTTCAATTCGACTGATTGTTGTTGTATCAAGATTCAGTTTTTCTGCCAGTTCAGCCTGAGTAAGACCGGCGTTTTTGCGTGCCTGGCGAACACGGTTTCCAAATTTATTGTCCATAATCATTACCTCTCTGAAATTAGTTTAACATTGGATAATAAAAAATAAATGGCGTATAGAGAAAATAGTATTTACAAATATGCATAATAATTGTTAAGATGTAAGCATAAAGGAGGAAGAAAAATGGATTTTGAAGTTTACCGAGAAGAAATCGAATCAACAAAACTGGCCTTAAATAGTGCTTCCAGGCGGGGAATCTCAAGAGAACACATTATAACAGGCACGATCGAACGTTTACTTCAATTTTATGATGAAGAGCCTAAGAGCGAATATCTGACAAGTGCCCTTTTGTATATGCAGACATATCTTGAACTGGGAATGGAATATCACAAGTGTGAAGATCTGTTTGATGATGTATTGCGAAAAGGAAATTTTGACAGACGTGAGATTTTTCCGAAACCATTTTATGCTGCGAAGAAAGTGAAACTGAATAAAAACCAGGTGAGAAGTATGATTCGGAAATGGTCGACGTCACCTCAGAATACGATGCCGATTCCGCAGGTGGTGGATGATATTATTCAGAAAGTAAAGAATAAAGAAAAGGGAGTTTACTATTACCGAAATCATCTTCCGGGTTCCGGAATCAATGATGATATCTATGAACTGGTTGTTCAGGATGAGGAATGCTATTTCCATGATATCCGCTGGGAAAGATACTATGTTTTCAAAGAATAGGGTTGACAAATCAAAAAGAATGTATTAGGATAATGCTTAAAGATATGAAACCGTTGAGAAAGAGAAGTAGATTATCAAAGCGAGATCACAGAGAGCGGCAGGTGGTGTGATTGCCGTATGGAGCTGATAATTGAATGGACTTTTGAGGGCAGCCTGAAATCTTTGGAGAGTATGGCTTGTCGGGAACCCGACCCGTTATCAATGTGGAGTGTATGTTAGTACATGGAAGAGGACAGTCAGACTGTTGAAGTTGAGTGGTACCGCGTTAATTATAATTATTATCGCCTCAATCCAAATTGGATTGGGGCGTTTTTTTATACGGTACAAAGGTCGAACTTCTTGCTAACGAGAAAGCAGATTTCCTGGCGAATGGAAAACTGTACGAGAAATAATTATGAAAAAGAGAAGGAGACAGAAACAATGAAAAAGAGAACAGTAGCAGTAATTTTAAGTATGGTAATGGCACTTACGATGGCAGCAGGATGTGGAACAAAGAAGGAAAGCACTTCTGAAAATAATGGAGAGCAGAGCTATACAATCGGTATTTCACAGTTTGCAGAACACGGTTCTTTGGATAACTGCCGCGAAGGGTTTCTTGAAGGACTTAAGGAAGAAGGAATTGAGGAAGGTAAGAACCTTACAGTTGAATATAAGAATGCCGCTGCCGATATGGGAACTGCATCACAGATTGCAAGCAGTTTTGTATCTGATAATGTAGATTTAATCTGTGGAATTGCAACACCGAGTGCGCAGAGCGCATATAACGCAGCTATGGATTCTGACATCCCGGTTATTTTTACCGCAGTTACAGATCCGATCGCCGCAGAACTTGCAGATGAAGATGGTAAACCGGTTGGAGAAGTGACAGGAACAAGTGATAAGCTTCCGATTGAAGAACAGCTCAAGATGATCCGTCAGATTCTGCCGGATGCAAAGAAAATCGGTATCCTCTATACAACAAGCGAAGCAAACAGTGTTTCAGCGATTGCTGAATATAAAGAAAAAGTAGCTGATTACGGATTTGAACTGGTAGAAAAAGGAATCACAAATACTTCCGAAATTGCACTTGCAACAGATGATCTCCTTACCAAGGTTGATTGTATTACTAATTTAACAGATAACACCGTTGTAAGTTCACTTGCAACAATTCTTGATAAAGCGAATGCAGCAAATATTCCGGTATTCGGAAGCGAGATTGAGCAGGTGAAGATCGGATGTCTTGCAGCAGAAGGACTTGATTATGTGGCGCTTGGAAAACAGACCGGTAAGATGGCAGCAAAGGTGTTAAAAGGAGAAGCTGCTGCTTCAGAACTCAATTTTGAAACAATCACAGAAGCAGGACTTTATCTGAATACTAAAGTTGCAGAGAATCTTGGGATTACACTTGCAGACGATCTGGTATCTGGTGCAGTAGAAACTTACGACAGTATTTCAGAGTAATCATTATATTTTTAGGGGGCAAAAATGATTTTTGTCCCCTAACATCATGAAAATAAAAGTAAAAATATACTTAGAAAAGCGGGGTTAATGGCATGAATTTTGCAGTGTCTATTCTGGAGCAGGGGCTGATTTACGGTATCCTTTCTCTGGGAATTTATATCACATATAAAATACTGGATTTTCCGGATCTGACCGTAGATGGAAGTTTTCCTCTGGGAGCTGCGGTGACGGCCCTTCTGATCACGAAAGGCGTAAATCCCTATTTGACACTTCCGGCAGCATTTCTGGTCGGAGTACTGGCAGGAATCTGTACTGGACTGATCCATGTGAAATGTAAAGTGCGGGATCTTCTGTCCGGTATTATTATGATGACAGCACTCTGGAGTATTAACCTTAGAGTTGCAGGTACTGCGAATGTGCCGATATTTTCACAGCAGACCATTTTCAAAAACGATACCTTGGATAAAACGCTTCCTGAAGCTTTATCAAAATACAGCACGTTGATCATTATTCTGATTATCGCTTTGATCTGTAAAATTCTTCTGGATCTTTATATGAAAACACAATCAGGATATCTGCTTCGGGCGGTTGGCGATAATGATAAACTGGTGACTTCTCTGGCAAAGGATCAGGGAAATGTGAAGATTCTTGGCCTTGCAATTGCGAACGGACTTGTGGCTCTTTCCGGATGCGTGTTCTGCCAGGAAGAGAGAGTATTTGAGATTTCCAGCGGTACCGGTGCTATGGTAATCGGACTTGCCAGTGTAATCATCGGAACGAGTATTTTCAAGAACTTGACATTCATGAAGACAACGACAGCCGTAATCATAGGTTCCGTAATCTATAAAGCCTGCGTGGCGATCGCACTTAGAAGTTTTGAACCACAGGATATGAAGCTGATCACAGCTGTTTTGTTCCTGGTGATTCTGGTACTGAGTATGGAGAGAAAGAAGAAGGTGAAGAAGAATGCTGGAGCTTAAGGGAATACATAAATATTATAATCCGGGGACAGTCAATGAAATGTGTCTCTTCCAGGATTTTAATCTGACGATAAATGACGGAGAATTTGTTTCGGTAGTAGGTAGTAACGGTTCGGGAAAGACCTCCATGCTGAATATTATCTGCGGAAGTATTCCGATAGAAGCGGGAAGTATTCTGATCGATGGAAAAGACTTTACCCGTGAAAAAGAATTTAAGAGAAATCGGAAGATCGGAAGGGTTTATCAGAACCCGGCGATGGGAACCTGTCCATCCATGACGATTTTGGAAAATATGTCCCTTGCAGACAACAAAGGAAAATTCTATGGACTTGGAAGAGGCACAAATAAGGCGAGGACAGAGTATTACAGAGAGTCTCTTGCTCAGCTTGGTCTGGGACTGGAAGATAAGATGGATGTAAAGGTCGGCTCCCTTTCCGGCGGGCAGAGACAGGCAATGGCACTTTTGATGTCCACGCTGACTCCGATTGAGTTTTTGATCTTAGATGAGCATACTGCTGCATTGGATCCGAAGACAGCGGAGCTGATCATGCAGCTTACAGATAAGATCGTAAAGGAGAAGAATCTGACCACGATCATGGTAACGCATAATCTTAGATATGCTGTGGAATATGGGAACCGATTGATCATGATGCATCAGGGTGAATGCGTGATGGATAAGAGCGGAGAAGAAAAGGCAGGAATGCCGGTAGATGATATTTTGAAAATGTTTAATGAGATCAGTATTGAGTGTGGGAATTAGGGAAGAGTGGAATTAGGGACGCTATAGAAGATGTCCGGTATGGAAGACTCCGAGGCTGCGCTGCGGTGGAACTAATGCACAAAACCGTAAGGGTCCGAGATGGTTGACCAATGGGTCGCCCACCTCGGACCCTTACATTTTTGGCATGGATTTCCACCGCGCTCCGCATAACCTACATCTTCCATACCGAACGCTGGAAAGTTAAGAGGGGGGAGTGGATGAGAAAGTTTGTTTTTGCGAAATAAAACTCCATTGACTTCGTGTATCAGAAATGGTAAAATGGAAAAGCAAATCGGGCACATAATATTGTTTTGAAATATTTATACAAGCACAATATATAGTAGAAAGGAGACGCTGCATGGAATTAAAGGATGTCAAAGTGATCAAGAAGGACGGGACGAAAGAAGAGTTTAATGTACAGAAAGTTGTGATTGCTGTGAATAAATCGGCGTATCGGGCGCTGATTCAGTTTTCGGAGAAGGACATTCAGTTTATCTGCAAGTTTGTGGAGGAGAAGGTTCTGGAGCTTGGAGTGAAGGAGATTCAGATCGCACAGATGCACAACGTGGTGGAAGGCGCTCTTGAGAAAGTGAATCCGGTGGTTGCGAAGAGTTACCGGGATTACCGGAACTATAAGCAGGATTTTGTCCATATGCTGGATGAGGTTTACCGGAAGAGCCAGTCGATCATGTATATCGGTGACAAGGAGAACAGTAATACGGACAGTGCGCTGGTATCTACGAAGCGAAGTCTTATTTTTAATGAACTGAATAAGGAATTATATAAGAAATTCTTCCTGACTGTGGAAGAACTTCAGGCGATCAGGGAAGGATATATTTACATTCATGACATGTCGGCAAGAAGAGATACGATGAACTGCTGTCTGTTTGATGTGAAGAATGTGCTGACCGGCGGATTTGAGATGGGAAATCTGTGGTATAACGAGCCGAAGACTCTGGATACTGCGTTTGACGTGATCGGAGATATCGTTCTGAGTGCGGCAAGCCAGCAGTATGGCGGATTTACGGTTCCAAGTGTAGATGAGATTCTGGAGCCGTATGCAGAAAAATCCCATAAAATGCATCTGGAGAAATATCGTTCTCTCGGTATTTTGGAGGAGGTTGCTCAGGATATCGCATGGAAGGACCTGGAGAAAGAAATGGAACAGGGATTTCAGGGATGGGAATATAAATTTAATTCCGTTTCATCCAGCCGCGGAGATTATCCGTTCATCACCGTGACAACTGGTACGAATATCAGTAAATACGGAAAACTGATCACGAAGACGATGTTAGAAGTAAGAAAGAACGGTCAGGGTAAAGAAGGACATAAGAAACCGGTTCTGTTCCCGAAGCTGGTATTTCTATATGATGAAAAGCTGCATGGATCGGGTGCTCCGGCAGAGGATTTATTTGAAGCCGGAATCGAGTGTTCCAGAAAGACGATGTATCCTGACTGGCTGAGTCTTTCCGGCAAAGGATATGTGGCAAGTATGTACAAGCAGTACGGCAGAATTGTAAGTCCGATGGGATGCAGAGCATTTCTTTCTCCGTGGTATGAAAGAGGTGGCATGTATCCTGCGGATTCAGAGGATAAACCGGTCTTTGTGGGAAGATTTAATATTGGTGCGGTCAGTCTTCATTTACCGATGATTCTTGCCAAATCAAGACAGGAGAACAAAGATTTCTTTGAAGTGCTGGATTATTATCTGGAACTGATCCGGAAGCTTCATATCCGTACCTATGAATATCTGGGCGAGATGCGCGCATCCACGAATCCACTTGCTTACTGTGAGGGAGGATTCTATGGCGGTCATTTAAAGCCGCAGGATAAGATCAAACCATTGCTGAAATCGGCAACGGCTTCCTTTGGAATCACAGCACTTAATGAACTTCAGCAGCTTTATAATAAAAAATCTCTCGTGGAAGATGGCGAGTTCGCACTTAAGACGCTGGAGTACATTAACAAAAGAGTACAGGATTTTAAGCAGGAAGACGGACATCTGTACGCAATTTACGGAACGCCGGCTGAGAATCTCTGCGGTGTACAGGTGCAGCAGTTCCGTAAGAAATACGGCATTGTGGAAAATGTATCCGACAGAGCATATGTGAGCAACAGCTTTCATTGCCATGTTTCGGAAGATATTACCCCGATTCAGAAGCAGGATCTTGAGGGCAGATTCTGGGATCTTTGCAACGGTGGAAAGATTCAGTATGTAAAATATCCGATCAATTATAATGTGGAGGCGATTAAGTCCCTGGTGCGCCGCGCGATGGACATGGGGTTCTATGAAGGGGTTAATCTGTCCCTTGCATATTGCGATGATTGCGGTCATGAGGAACTTGCAATGGATGTATGCCCGGTGTGCGGAAGCAAGAATCTGACCAAGATTGATCGAATGAATGGATATCTGTCTTATTCGAGAGTCAAAGGAGATACTCGTTTGAATGATGCGAAGATGGCAGAAATCGCAGAAAGGAAAAGTATGTAAATGCGTTATCACAACATAACAAAAGATGATATGCTCAACGGAGACGGACTTCGGGTCGTGCTCTGGGTTGCGGGATGTGATCACTGCTGCAAAGAGTGTCACAATCCCGTCACATGGGATCCGAACGGAGGACTGCCTTTTGATGCGGATGCTAAGAAGGAAATCTTTGATGAACTTAAGAAAAGCTATGTCAGTGGGATCACTTTCAGTGGAGGTGATCCGCTTCATATTGCGAATGCTTATGATGTGACGGAGCTTGCGAAGGAAATCAAAGAGAGATTTCCTGAAAAAACCATCTGGCTCTACACCGGATATGACTGGGAAAAAGTGTGTCATATGGAGATCGTTCGTTATCTGGATGTGTTGGTGGACGGCGAATTTGTGGCAGCAAAAAAGGATCCGCTTCTTTGCTGGAAAGGAAGCAGTAATCAAAGGGTGATCGATGTGCAGGAAACTTTGAAAGCTGGAAAAGATGCTCTGCCGGTGCTTCACTGTGCTGATTATGATGAAAATTAATGGGATAAGAATACCCATAAATGAAGACAGGAGACTGACAAGATGAGAAGAATGGCTAAATTTCACAAAGTAAGTTTTGAACAGTTCGAAAATAGCTGGAAAGATACATTTGGAGAAATGATTGACTCCAGTGACATCCGGAAGATTTATGAGGAGTTAAGCCTTCCAAAGCGGGCGACATCCGGAAGTGCAGGATATGATTTTTATGCACCGGATACATTTACATTAAAGCCGGGTGAGACTGTGAAGATTCCTACCGGTGTCCGTGTGGAAATGGAAGAAGGATGGGTGCTGAAGTGTTATCCGAGAAGTGGTCTTGGATTCAAATACAGACTTCAGCTTAATAACACAGTGGGAATCATTGACAGTGATTATTTTTATTCGGACAATGAAGGGCATATTTTTGCAAAGCTTACGAATGATTCAAACGAAGGAAAAACACTGGAAATCGCAAAGGGAACCGGTTTTATGCAGGGAATTTTTGTGGAGTATGGAATTACGGTGGATGATGAAGTAAAAGAAATCAGAAACGGTGGATTCGGGAGTACTACAAAAGCGTAGGCAGGATTCGAACGCGATTTTAACAGATGAAATATTTCAACAAAATGATGGGAATGAGAAAGGACTAAAAAAGAATGGATAAGACAAGAATCAAGATTCTCAGAATGATTATGCTGGCGATGATGGTTGCAATCGGAGTTGTAATCTCACCGATCCTAAGAATCGAAGGAATGTGCCCGACGGCACATTTGATCAATATTGTATGCTCGGTTTTGATGGGACCGTGGTATTCTCTGCTATGTGCGACACTCATTGGACTGATCCGTATGATGTTCATGGGGATTCCGCCGCTTGCACTCACCGGAGCTGTGTTTGGAGCATTTCTTTCAGGAGTGTTTTACCGGCTTTCCGGAGGAAAAATCATTTGCGCGGTTATCGGTGAAGTATTTGGAACCGGAATTATTGGTTCCCTTGTTTCCTACCCTGTGATGGCTTTCCTTATGGGACGAGAGGGATTAAACGCATTTTTCTATACACCGATGTTCTTAGGAGCAACATTGATGGGAGGAACTGTGGCATATTTCTTCCTGAAGACACTCAGTAAAACCGGATTACTTGCAAAGTTCCAATTAAGTCTGGGAGAGAAAGTATATGATAGAAAACATACAAAATCTGATAAGGCTTAAGAAGTGCGTCGAGGAAAGAAGACCGCTCATCCACTGCATCACAAACCCGATTTCGATTCATGATTGTGCAAATGTGGTACTGGCAGCGGGAGGGCGGCCGATCATGGCAGAGCATCCAAGGGAAGTTTCACAAATCACAAAGACTTCCCAGGCGTTAATGCTGAATCTTGGAAATATCACTGATGTCAGGATGGAATCAATGAAGAAATCCCTTCTGACTGCAAATGAGGAGAAGATACCAGTGCTTCTGGATCTGGTAGGGGTATCCTGCAGTGACATGCGACGAGAATATGCAAAGGAACTACTGAGAATGGGGCATATATCCGTATTAAAGGGAAACATGTCTGAGATTCTTACGATGGCAGGAGAAGAGTCACACAGTGTGGGAATCGACGCCGGAGCGGAAGATGCGCTTACCAGTGGTAATTTAAAAAGAGTTGTGTCATGTTTCAGGGAGTTTGCGCAGAGAAATAAAGCTGTAATCCTTGCAAGCGGTAAGGCTGATTTGATCGTGTCTGAAGATCTGGCTTTTCTGGTGGAAAACGGAAATGAAATGATGTCAGAAATTACAGGTACAGGATGCATGCTGGGAGCCCTTAGCAGTACCTTCCTTGCAGGAACAAAAAAGGAAGAAGAGAAGGACGAAAATTCGATCGATACCGTATATGCAGTACTTTTAGGAACTATTATTATGGGGATTGCAGGAGAAATGGCATCTGAGATAAGTCATGGACCGGGGACCTTCCAAATAAGTTTTCTGGATGCCTTATACCGGATGGAAGAAGATAAGATTATTCAAAGAGGAAAGATAAGAAGCATATAAAAAAGAGAGCTGCTACAGTGAGATGTAGTGACTCTCTTTTATTCATAGTATCCGGATTAAAACTTCAGATTTTTGAATAAATCGCCGAGGCTGGTTCCGATTGCTTCGGATTTCGGAAGTTCAATTTTCTCTTCCGGTTCTTCTTCGGCTTCTTTTTCTTCGACTAAAGCTTTCATACTAAGGCTGATTTTTCCGTCTTTGATACCGATTACTTTTACATCGACTGCATCATCCACTTTCAGAACCTGATCAGGAGATTTAATCCTCTGGGTACTGATCTGGGAGATGTGAACCAGGCCTGAAAGACCATTTTCCAGACGGATAAATGCTCCGTATGTCTGAAGGGATTCCACTTTACCTTTCAGAACGCTTCCCACTTTTACAGAAGCAAGAAGTTCTTCTTTTGCTTTCTTTTCCTGTTCTCTTAAAATTTCACGGGCTGATAAGATTAAACGTCCCTGAGCCTGGTCGGCTTCGATGACTTTTACATCGATTTCTTTTAAAAGATAGGATTCCAGATCTTCAATATAAGAAAGAGAAAGTCTGGATGCAGGGATAAATCCGCGGATGCCCTCAACCATGGCAATCGCTCCGCCATTTACAATACCTTCGATTGTAACATGAAGAACGGTTCCCTGTTCTTCGTAATTCTTTACGATGTTCCACGGATTGGCATCATCAAAGTGTTCCTCATAATCTGCCATGCTTTCTGTGTTTTCCATTAACTGTTCATTATCCATAATTCCACCTCTACCTCAGTTCATTTTCTCTTTTGTTAGACAAAAAGTCGCTTATAATTTAGTATAACACATTTTATTTCAGAATTAAAACGGAAATTTATGAAAATATAGGTGGTTCTTGAACGATAATGTATAATTTTAGAAAATAAGGTTGACGAAATGAAAAAAAGATGGCATGCTGACAATAGAAGTAGTAAGAAAATGAGGTAATGACTGAAATGGAAAATAAAAAAACAAGAAAAACATATGTGATTGGGCATAAGAATCCAGATACAGATTCTATTTGTTCTGCAATCGCATATGCTAATTTAAAAAGAGAAATGAGCGGTGAAGAGTACGTGGCAAAGCGTGCCGGCGAGCTGAACGGGGAAACGGCGTATGTGCTTGACCATTTCGGAGTAGAAGTCCCTGGATATCTGGGGGATGTTCATCTGCAGGTGAAGGATATGGATATCCGCCAGATTGAAGGGGTCAGATCGAACGCATCGATCCGTGATGCGTGGGCCCGTATGAAGCAGGAGAACATCCGTACTCTTCCGGTTACCAGAAATGATCGTCTGGAAGGGCTGATCACCATCGGAGATATCGCGACATCCTACATGGAGGTGTATGACAGTCATATCCTCTCTACAGCAAGAACGCAGTATCGTAATATTGTGAACACGCTGGACGGAACGATCGTTACGGGAAATGAACATGGATATTTCCTTAAAGGAAAGGTTATCATCGCTGCATCCAGTCCGGACATGATGGAGAATATCATAGAGAAGGATGACCTTGTAATTCTCGGAAACCGATATGAGTCGCAGCTCTGTGCTATTGAGATGGATGCAAGCTGTCTGGTAATTTGCCAGAGTGCAGAGATTTCCAGGACAATTAAAAAGATGGCTGCAGAGAGGGATATTGTGATTATCAAGACTCCGCACGATACATTTACCGCAGCGCGACTTATCAACCAGAGTATTCCGGTGAAATATTTCATGAGTAAAGATAATCTGGAAACCTTCCATATGTCGGATTATGTTGATGATGTAAAGGAAGTTATGGCGAAAAAGAAATACCGTGATTTCCCTATTCTTGACAATCAGGGACATTTCCGCGGATTCATTTCCAGACGTCGTTTGATGAGCTCCAGAAAGAAACAGGTAATTCTTGTGGATCATAATGAAAAATCGCAGGCTGTAGACGGAATTGAGGAGGCAGAAATCCTTGAGATCATCGATCATCACAGACTTGGCAGCATGGAGACGATCGGGCCGGTATTTTTCCGGAATCAGCCGGTGGGATGTACTGCAACGATCGTATACCAGATGTATCAGGAAAATGGCGTTAAGGTGGATAAGACGATTGCGGCACTTCTTTGTTCTGCAATTTTATCGGATACCTTGTTGTTCCGTTCGCCCACTTGTACCATGGTAGATCGGACGGCAGCGGCAGCTCTTGCTCAGATTGCAGGAATCAATATGGAAGAGCATGCAAAGGCAATGTTTAATGCAGGAAGCAACCTTCGCGAGAAGACGGAAGAAGAGATCTGTTTCCAGGATTTCAAGGTATTCAATGTAAATGGAATCTCATTTGGTGTAGGACAGATCACTTCCATGAATCAGGAAGAACTGAACGATGTGAGAAAACGTCTGGAGGGGTATCTTGAAGTGGCACGAACCAATCAGCATCTGGATATGATTTATCTGATGCTTACGAATATTCTTGAAGAATCCACAGAGCTGATGTGCTGTGGAGAAGGCGCAAAAGAGCGGATTTTAGAGGCATGGGAGATGCCGGAGGAGACGGATAAAGTGATTCTTAAGAATGTAGTATCAAGAAAGAAACAGTTTATTCCTCCGCTTGTTACATACCTTCAACAGAAATAAGACAGCAGGAGACAGGAAGTAATGGCAAAACAGACTTGGAAGGCAGGTAACATGCTGTATCCGCTTCCGGCAGTTATGGTAAGCGCAGCCGACAAAGAGGAAAAATATAATATTATAACAGTGGCGTGGGCAGGAACGATCTGTACGAATCCGCCGATGGTATCCATCTCGGTACGACCGGAGAGGTACTCTTATCATATGATCGAGGAGACGGGAGAATTTGTTATCAATCTTACAAATGAAGCACTTGCCTATGCAACCGATTATTGCGGAGTACGTTCAGGAAAATACGTGGATAAATTTAAGGAGTTGCATCTGACACCGGAAAGAGCGGACTTTGTGAAAGCACCGCTCATTGCGGAAAGCCCGGTGAATATCGAGTGCAGGGTTGTACAAAAAGAAGAACTTGGTTCTCATCATATGTTTATCGCGGAGGTGCTTGCGGTACATGTGGATGATGCCTATATGGATGAAACAAACCGGTTTGCACTGGAAAAGACGAAACCGCTGGTATACTGCCACGGTCAATATTTCAGTCTGGGGAAACTGCTGGGAACCTTTGGATACAGTGTAAGAAAGAAAATGAAAAAGAAGCCGGATAATAAAAAGAAAAAAAGGAAATAGCTTGACAAGGAAAGCCGTCAGGGTATATTCTGTTTGAGTAAATCTCAAGGGCGAGACTGCAAGGTGCAGTTTCGCCCTTTTTTAGCAAAGGAGTAGGAAAAATGAAGAATTTCACGTTTACAGTACCACAGGATATTATTTTTGGAATGGGAAGCCTTAAGAGACTTCCGGAATTACTGGAAAAGAACGGATCGGCTAAGATGCTTCTGGTATCAGACAGAGGACTGGAGAAGCTGGGCGTAGTTGAGAAAGTGAAGAATATCGTAACGGCATCAGGAATTGAAGTGGCGGAATTCCTTGACGTTGAGCCGAATCCGTCAGTGGATACAGTGAATGCGGCTGTGAAAGCATACAGAGAAGCTGAGGCAACAAGTATTGTAGCACTCGGTGGCGGAAGCCCGATGGATGTGGCAAAAGCAGTCGGTGTACTTGCTAAATTTGGAGGACAGATTACAGAATATGAAGGAGCACATAAAGTACCGGGCAAGATCGTGCCGATCATCGCAATCCCTACAACCGCAGGTACAGGAAGTGAAGTGACAGCATTTTCAGTTATCACAGATACATCAAGAAATTATAAACTGACCGTATTCAGTTATGAACTGATCCCAAGTTATGCACTTCTGGATCCGGAGCTTATCATGACGGCACCGGCATCGATCGCAGCATCTTGCGGAGTTGATGCTCTGATCCATGCATGGGAAGCTTATACCTCCCGTGACGCATCTCCATTTTCTGATGCAATGGCAGAAAAAGCGATGGAACTTATCGGAGCAAATATCCGCCGTTTTGTTGCCAACAGACAGGATGAGGAAGCAGCATGTGCTATGATGTCAGGAAGCATGTTTGCAGGAATCGCATTTGCATGGGCACGTCTTGGTAATGTACATGCAATGAGCCATCCGGTCAGCGCATTCTTCCACGTACCGCACGGAGTTGCAAACTCGATCCTTCTTCCGACGATCGTGGAATACAATGCACTTGCAGATCACGGACGCTACGAAAAAATCTATAATTACATCAGCAAAGAAAGCGAACCGGTGATTGATTTTGTTCCGGAAATGCTGGTTGACGCAGCACATGAACTTTTGAAAGATCTTGGTATCCCATCAAAACTTTCTGATGTTGGCGTGACAGAAGACAAGATTCCACAGATGGCAGCAGATGCCATGAAGAGTGGTAATATCCTCGCAAACCCGAGACAGTCTACTCAGAAAGATATTGAAATGCTCTATCATAAAGCACTTTAATCATTAAGAAAAAAGAAAAACCTGTCTGTCCATAGAAAGTCTGTGGATGGCAGGTTTTTTCTGACTAAAGTGATTTGATTTTCTGCACATAGATCCGTCTCAGGAAAAATGCGGAAAGAACAACGGAAACGAGTTCTGCGATCGGGATGGCCCACCATACCATGTGAAGGCCAAAAACCTTTGCGAAAATGAAAGCGACCGGCAGAATTACGAACAACTGTCTTGCGACAGAGACGATCATGCTGTAAACGCCATTTCCCAGTGCCTGAAATACGGAGCCGACAACGATACAAAACCCTGCAAAGATGAAACTGAGGCTGATGATGCGAAGTGCCGGGATTCCGATTTTCAGCATATGGCTTGACGCATCGAAGATGCCAAGCATCACATCAGGATAAAGCTGGAATATCGCAAGACCGAAGAACATGATCACAATAGCAGTTCCGATACTGAGCCACATGGTATGCATGATCCGCTTTTTGTGGCGTGCTCCGTAGTTAAATGCAATGATCGGTATCATTCCGTTATTCAGGCCGAAGATCGGCATGAAAATGAAACTCTGAAGCTTGAAATAAACACCGAATACTGCCGCGGCTGTTGAGGAGAACATCAGTAAAATCTTGTTCATGCCAAACGTCATGATTGAACCGATGGACATCATAATAATGGATGGAACACCGACTGCATAAATAGTAGCGATCACAGATCCGTTTGGACGAAATCCTTTTATATGAATCTGAATCTCTTTATTCCTTGTGATATTGAAAACTAAAGCCATCAGCGCAGCAATCATCTGACCTGTGATCGTAGCAAGTGCAGCCCCTGCCACTTCAAGTCTTGGAAATCCGAACAAGCCGAAGATCATGATCGGATCCAGGATGATATTGACGATCGCACCGGTTCCCTGTGTGATCATAGCGTAAAATGTCTTTCCAGTAGCCTGCAGAAGCCTTTCACAGGTAACCTGCAGGAAGATACCGATGGAAAAAATCGTTATGAGTCGCATATACTGAGTCCCATATCCTACAATCTGTGCATCACTTGTCTGAATCCGGAAAAAGGTTCCGGCTAAAATTCCCCCAAAAACAGAAAAGACAACAGAACTTATGATTCCTAAAAACAAACCATTGGAAGCAGCCCTGTTGGCTCCATCGTAATTCTTCTCTCCCAGATTTCTGGATAGCAGAGAATTAATTCCCACTCCGGTACCTGATGCAACCGCAATCATCAGATTCTGTATCGGAAATGCAAGAGAAACGGCAGTAAGTGCGTCCTCGTTCAGCTTGGCCACAAACATACTATCGACGATATTATATAAAGCCTGTACCATCATGGAAAGAACAATTGGCAGCGACATGGTAAGCAATAATCTGGGAATGGGCATGATTCCCATTTTGTTTTCTTTTCTTCTCGTATCTGTCATATTTTTCCTCCTTTTACAATCATTCCATAGCTATTATAACATTGAGAAGTAAGATTGCAACAGCATGATGGGATAAGGTATAGGAAAACTGTTATTTTCATATATTAGAGCAGAAGATGGAAAATGAGGTGGCAGTTTGAAATACCGGTCACTTAGATTTTTATGTTTGATATGCTATATGTTCTTGTTGTTTTCGGCGGCCGGTATCTGGAATGATAGATGGAAAACGGTCAGCACGGGAAGTGAAGCAAAAGAAACGGAGTCTTCGATAGAAAATATGGAGAAGATGAAAATCGCATTGACTTTCGATGACGGACCAAGTCCTTCCTGCACTCCGGTGCTTCTGGACGGCCTGAGAGAAAGGGGAGTGCATGTAACATTTTTTGTGATCGGAATGAATGTGGAGCAGTATCCGGAAATTGTCAAACGAGAATTTGACGAAGGGCATATTGTCGGAAATCATACTTATCATCATGTCGAGATCACAAGGATAGACGGCGTGACAGCAAAAGAAGAAATAGATAAGACGAGCAGCGCGGTAGAAAAGATAACCGGTTTTCCGACAGAATACATGCGTCCGCCGTTTGGAGCATGGCAGAAGAATCTGGAGATGGAAATGCAGGTGATACCGGTTTTATGGGATGTGGATCCTCTGGACTGGACGACGGTAAATGAAGATGAAATTGTAAATAAGGTAGTGACGGATGTGAGTGAAAATGATATTATTCTCTTACATGACTGTTATAAATCTTCTGTAAATGCGGCACTTCGGATCATCGATATTCTGCAGAAAGAAAACTATGAATTTGTGACAGTGGATGAATTGATACTGGATTAAAAAGGATGAATGACGATGATAAATGAATTTTCAAGGACAGAGCTCCTTCTGGGAGAAGAAGGGCTTCTCAGATTAAAAAATGCTTCTGTGATGGTTTTTGGAATCGGAGGTGTAGGGTCACACTGTGTGGAGGCACTGGCAAGATCAGGAGTCGGAAGATTAATCCTGATTGATAATGATACGGTGTCTCTTACGAATATCAACCGCCAGTCGATTGCATTTCACAGCACGGTCGGTGAATATAAGACCAGAATCATGGCGAAGAAAATCGTAGATATTTGTCCTGAAATACAGGTAAAGACCTATGAGAGATTTGTGCTTACGGATAATCTGGACGATATTCTGGATGAGAAACCGGATTATATTATTGATGCGATTGATACCGTAACAGCGAAGCTTACGCTCGTTGAAGAGACCAGGAGGCGCCAGATCCCAATCATCAGCAGTATGGGGACCGGGAATAAGATGCATCCGGAATTGTTTGAAATCGCAGATATTACGAAGACAAGCGTCTGCCCTCTTTGTAAGGTCATGAGAAAAGAATTGAAGAAGCGTGGAATCACGCATCTGAAAGTGTTATACTCCAAAGAAAAACCGGTGGACACGAAAGGACAAGTGACAGAGGAAGATGCAGGAGTAAGGAGAAGTATTCCGGGAAGCATTTCCTTTGTTCCGCCTGTCGCAGGACTTCTGATCGCTGGAGAGGTTATAAGAGAACTTGCGGGAATTTAAAGATAGACAAAGGAGAAAAAGAAAATGGATTTGTTTGAATATATGAGAGAGACGAGCAAAGAGAAGGAGTCGCCGCTTGCCTCAAGACTTCGTCCGACCACACTGGAAGAGGTCGTCGGACAGCAGCATATTATTGGGAAAGACAAGCTTCTTTACCGTGCGATCAAAGCGGACAAGCTGAGCTCTGTGATTTTTTACGGACCTCCGGGAACGGGAAAAACGACGCTTGCAAAAGTGATCGCAAATACGACGAGCGCTGAATTTACACAAATCAATGCCACTGTTGCCGGAAAGAAGGATATGGAAGAAGTGGTAAATAAAGCAAAACAGATGCGGGGAATGTATCAGAAGAAGACCATTCTGTTTGTCGATGAGATTCACAGATTCAATAAGAGCCAGCAGGATTATCTGCTCCCGTTTGTGGAAGACGGGACTTTGATTCTGGTCGGTGCGACTACAGAAAATCCATATTTTGAGGTAAACGGAGCTCTGATTTCCCGTTCCAGCATATTTGAGCTGAAGCCGCTGTCCAGAGAAGATGTGGAGACGCTTATCTTAAGAGCGGTCAATGATAAACAGAAGGGGATGGGAAGCTATCACGCCAAGATCGATGAGGATGCACTTCATTTCCTTGCGGATCTTTCCGGAGGAGATGCAAGACTTGCATTGAATGCAGTGGAACTGGGCATTCTTACTACAGAAAGAAGTGAAGACGGATATATTCATCTGACGCTGGATGTAGTGTCGGAGTGCATTCAGAAGCGTGTGGTAAGGTATGACAAGACCGGTGATAATCATTATGATACCATTTCCGCATTTATCAAAAGCATGAGGGGATCCGATCCGGATGCGGCGGTTTATTATCTTGCGAAAATGCTGTACGCGGGAGAAGACATCAAGTTTATTGCAAGAAGAATCATGATCTGTGCATCGGAAGATGTCGGAAATGCAGATCCGATGGCGCTGACCGTCGCAGTGAGTGCGGCACAGGCAGTGGAGCGAATCGGAATGCCGGAAGCACAGATCATTTTGTCACAGGCAGTGCTCTATGTGGCATCGGCTCCGAAGAGCAATTCGGCATGTAATGCGATATTTGCGGCGATGGACAATGTAAAGCGTGTGAAAACAACGATTCCTGCTCACTTGCAGGACGCACATTACAAAGGTTCAAAAGATCTGGGGCATGGAGTGGGATACAAATATGTACACGATTATCCAAAACACTATGTAGATCAGCAGTATCTTCCGGATGAGATCCGGGATGAAGTGTTCTACGAACCCGGTGACAATGGATATGAGGCAAAAATCAAAGAACATCTCCGATGGCTCAAAGAAAAATAGTCACGGATTTTACTTACGCAGGAAATCACCCGATTCACGCAAGATATCTTGCTTATTCGGGAAAACTTTGATACGATGTAGCCACCAGGAAGGAAGTGATGAGATGACACTAAAAGACAGTTATATCACCATTGCATGGCTGGCTCTTCTGATCATCCTTCTGATCGTCGAGATCATTACGGTAGGACTCACCAGTATCTGGGCGGCAGGAGGAGCGCTGGCTGCGCTGATCCTGAACATACTTGAATTTCCGATTGTTGTTCAGGTCATCGTATTTTTCGTAGTCACATTTCTGCTGTTGTTCTTCACAAGGCCGTTTGCAGTCAAGTGTATCAATAGCAGGCGAGAGAAGACCAACTGCGAAGGAATCATCGGAAAGACGATCCGGATTGCAGAGACAGTGGATAATATGAGCCAGACCGGAATGGCGGTTGTGAACGGGCAGGAGTGGACGGTCAGAGCCCAGGAGGATGAGGAAATCCTTGAAGCCGGCACTATCGCAAAGGTGGTTAATATTTCCGGAGTCAAACTAATAGTCAGACGATACGAGGAGGGTTAATATGGGACTCATTATTTTAGCATTGATTTTTGTAATTATTTTACTGGTACTTATTTCATGTATTAAGATCGTACCGCAAGCAAAAGCATTGGTTGTAGAGAGACTGGGAGCTTACCAGGCAACCTGGAGTGTAGGGCTTCATTTCAAGCTTCCGCTTATTGACCGCGTGGCAAGAAGAGTAGACTTAAAGGAACAGGTTGTAGATTTTGAACCGCAGCCGGTAATCACGAAAGATAACGTTACCATGAGAATTGATACGGTCGTATTCTATCAGGTTACGGATCCCAAACTGTTCTGCTATGGAGTTGCCAATCCAATCATGGCGATTGAAAATCTGACAGCAACAACACTTCGTAATATTATCGGTGAGCTGGAACTTGACCAGACATTAACATCCAGAGAAACCATCAATACCAAGATGAGAGCCTCTCTTGATGTGGCAACGGATCCATGGGGAATCAAAGTAAACCGTGTAGAGCTTAAGAATATTATTCCGCCGGCAGCAATCCAGGATGCGATGGAGAAGCAGATGAAGGCAGAACGTGAACGAAGAGAAGCCATTCTCAGGGCAGAAGGTGAGAAGAAATCGACCGTCCTTGTTGCAGAAGGTGAGAAGGAATCTGTGATTCTGAAAGCCGAGGCGGAGAAACAGGCTGCCATTTTGCAGGCTGAAGCCGAGAAAGAAAAACGAATCAAAGAAGCCGAAGGTGAGGCAGAAGCAATCCTGAAGGTACAGAAGGCGAATGCAGACGGTATACGCTTCCTTCGTGAAGCAGGTGCTGATGAGGCAGTTCTTAGGATCAAGAGTCTGGAAGCATTCGAGAAAGCGGCAGACGGTAAGGCAACCAAGATCATAATTCCGTCTGAGATTCAGGGACTTGCGGGACTTGTAAAGAGTGCAAAAGAAATCATTTCTGAGTAAAAGAGCTAGTTGAATAAAGGAAGGAGACGGCAGACTATGATTAATGTGCTGGTTCTGGAGGATGAAACAACATCCATGGAGGCACTCGTCAGAATTCTGAGTGAATATTCGGATGAGATTCAGGTCCATACCGCCTCCTCCTATAAGGAGGCGAAAGACCTGTTGGATGATGACATCCGATACGGTCTTTTTCTTCTTGATGTAAACTTAAGCGGAAGTAAGAAAGAAGACATCGGCGGGATCGTTTTCGCAAGAGAAGTGCGGGAGAACTTTCAGTATATGTTTACACCGATCGTGATGGTAACGTCGGTCGGAGCGATGGAAATGCAGGCATATCGGGAAATTCACTGTTATCAATATATCATGAAACCCTTTGACAAAGCGCAGGTAGAAGAAGTGGTAAAGAAGGTGCTTGCAAATAAAAAACAGGAAGAACCTCAGACGGTTACTGTGAAAAAGGATGGAATCAATTATCAGGTGAAATGCCATGATATCCGTTATATTGAAGCGGTTCCGAGGGGAATCTGTATCCACATGAAACAGGAGAACTGGAAGGTGCCGTATGTGACTTTAAGGCAAATGATGACAAGGCTTCCGAAAGAAATGTTTGTGCAGACACACCGGATGTTTGCGGTGAACCGCGGAGAAATCGAATATGTCGATACGGTCAACCGGATCGTCAAATTAAGAGACTGCAAAGATGTTGTTGAAATCGGTGTGACGTACAAGCAGGAAATGGGGAGAATGATGAATGATTGATTGGGTTAGAAGATTTTTATATCGTATTTTCTGTGTAGTTGCACTTCTGGTTTCGGTGTATCTTGTTGTAGACTTTCTGTATAGTGGAACGTTTGACTACAGGGTATTTCTCATGTTTCTTCTAATGGTGGTTGTCATTATCTGGGGAATCGTGGACTGGCGGAAGAATTATCTTCTGATGCAGCAAAAGGAACAGGAACTAAGGCTTTATCAGCTATATATTCAGCCGCTGGAAGAGCTTGTAAAAGAAATCAGGGCAAGACAGCATGAATTTGACAATCAGATCAATGCTATTTTGAATATGCATCTTACGGTTGATAATTATGACGAGCTTGTAGAAAGACAGTCAAAGTATATTATGGAGGCTGTAAGGGATGATGAGAACAGAATGTATCTTCCGCTTCTTAAGATCAGTGATAAAGTGCTGGCGGGATTTCTATACAGCAAGATCGTCAGAACTCCTTCTTTCGTAAAGACAGAAATCGAGGTGAAGAATCTGGAGATTCTCTCCGGAATCTCGGAACATCACCTGATTGAAATCATCGGAACGCTGGTGGATAATGCTTATGAAGCATGCACGGAAGAGTTGAATCGCGTGATCATGATACTGGATTCTGAAAATGATAAAGTGATATTCACAATCAAAAACCGCATGCGGAATGTGAAGTTGGAAAATATCGGAAGATTTTTTGAAAAAGGATTTTCTACAAAGAATGAAGACGGAAAACGGGGACTGGGTCTCTATAATGCGAAAACACTGACTGAAAAATACGGCGGAGAAATTACGGTCAGTACAGATTTTATTGATGAGAGAAATTATATTTGCTTTCGGGTTGTAGTATAACAGGGGCTTTAAAGGCCCCTGTTTCTGTTATAAAAGATTTGCCATGATCCAGGCATATACTTCCTGATTCTTCTTCTGCCAGTTTGCGATGATGGCTTCGGCTTCCGTCTCGCTTGGAACAGACAGCGTCAGATCGATAAGAGGCAGCTCACCTTCTAAAACCTGACAGCGTACCGAAAATTCCTGAGAGGTGTTCCGGTAGTAATCTGCTTTTACTGAGACCTCATTTTTGAGGTCGTATTTTTTTTCGCGAAGATATTCGTCCACATCATCGCGGATGGAACGGGAAATATTGTTGCTGAAATACTGGATGGACTGTTTGCCGTCTTCTGTCAGATGATAAAGGGTACGATTGTGGGAATTTTCCACTCGGATCAGCTCCGATTCGGCGAGCTCGGAGAGTGCCTGCTGAAGCTTGAAATAGGTCGTATATCCTTTATTCAGTATAAAGTCTGAAATCTGCGAATTGGTCAGCGGAAAATCGACCTTATCCAGCATATACAGAATAATCAGTTTATAGAGTGTAAAACTTTCTGACATGATAAGTGTCCTCCTTAAAATTCAATATATTCTTTCCCTTGCCAGATGTCATGTTCCTTCAGATATTTCTGCATAGAATTGAGAACCAGACGTTTGTTCCCTGTCCAGGAAGGAGAAAGCAGTAAAGATTTGGGGCCGTCCCCGGTGAGTCTGTGCACTACAATATCCGGACGAAGATTTGCAAGGCACATTCCAAGAACCTCAAAATATTCTTCCATAGACGGAACGAAGAAGGGGTGTTCTTTATAGTAATCTGCAAGATCAGTGCGCTTTAATATATGGAGCAGCTGAAGCTTTATTCCCTGGATCGGCATTCGGTTCAGATAAGTAATCGTACCTAACATATCTGATTCGGTTTCATACGGAAGGAAAAGAATTACATGAACAATGATCTGGATATTTAAGTGTGTTAGAGCCGAAACTGCATTTTCAAATACGGGCAGATCATAGCCGCGCCGGATAAAATTGGCACTTTCCGGATGGATTGTCTGAAGGCCCAGTTCAATCCAGACCGGTTTGATATGGTTCAGCTCATCCAGGAGGGAGAGTACCTCTTCCCCCAGACAGTCGGGTCTTGTTGCAATGGAAAGAATCCTCACATCCGGTTCCATAATGGCTTCATAAAAGATTTTCCTAAGGTGCTCGATTGCACCATAGGTATTGGTAAAAGCCTGGAAATAAGCGATACAGCCGGAACCGGAATGCTTGCTCATAATAAGAGCTTTCCCTTCTTTCAACTGATCTTTGACAGAAAGAAAGGGGGAAGCGGCAAAATCACCGGAGCCGCCTTCGCTGCAGAAGATGCAGCCCCTGGTTCCACAAGTGCCGTCACGGTTCGGACAAGTACATCCTCCGTTTAAAGCAACTTTGTAGAGTTTTTCGCCGTAAGTTTTTTTTAAATAGTAATCAAGAGAGAAATATCGCTTTTCTCCCCAGAATCTTCTCTCTGGCATAAACTAGATCAAAGCTTTCACAGCGGCGCTTACTACATCAGCTACACGCGGATCGAATGCTTCCGGAAGAATATTGTCTTCGTTCAGTTCTTCATCCGGAACAAGATTTGCAATTGCTTTTGCTGTGGCAAGCTTCATCTCTTCTGTGATCTGGGTGGCACGTCCTTCCAGCGCACCTTTGAAAATACCGGGGAAGGCTACCACATTATTTACCTGATTCGGGAAATCAGAACGTCCGGTTCCGACAACCTTTGCTCCGGCTTCTTTTGCAAGATCCGGCATGATCTCCGGAACAGGATTTGCCATAGCAAAAAGTATAGCATCTTTATTCATAGAAGCAACCATTTCTTTTGAGACGATATTCGGAGCAGAAACACCTACAAAGATATCAGCGCCCTTAAGTGCATCGGCAAGAGTACCTGACTCGCCGGAAAGATTGGTCAGTTTCGCCATTTCCTGCTGCATCCAGTTCAGATTCGGAGATGCCTGGGAAATGATTCCGTTAATATCACACATGGTAATGTTTGGAAAACCATAGGTAAGAAGAAGCTTTGTGATGGCAACTCCGGCACTTCCTGCGCCATTTACAACAACCTTACATTCTTCCATCTTTTTGCCGGTTACCTTTAAGGCATTGATGATACCGGCAAGAACAACGATAGCAGTTCCGTGCTGGTCGTCATGGAAGACCGGAATATCCAGAAGCTCTTTTAAGCGGCTTTCGATTTCAAAACAACGTGGAGCGGAAATGTCTTCCAGGTTGATGCCGCCGAATGCAGGAGCAATATTTACTACAGTTTTGATGATTTCTTCAGTATCCTGTGTATCGAGACAGATCGGAACGGCATTGACACCGCCGAATTCTTTGAAAAGAACTGCTTTTCCTTCCATAACAGGCATGGCAGCGTGTGCACCGATATTTCCAAGGCCAAGCACGGCACTTCCGTCGGATACGACTGCGATCGTATTTGCTTTGATCGTATATTTATAAGCAGCTTCCTTGTCCTTTGCAATTACTTTACAAGGTTCTGCTACACCCGGAGTGTAGGCAATCGCCAGATCTTCGCGGGAATTCACGTGGGATTTTGCAGTGGTTTCAATCTTGCCATTCCATTTTTCATGCATTTCTAATGCTTTTTCACTAATTGACATGTACTTATCCTCCTTGACCGGCAAAAATGTGCCGGAAATATTTTCATTGAAAACTACTTTCTATGATAACATTCTTGAAGAAGTAAAGCAATTGAAAAAAAAGCTTTTCATTTTACAAAAAATAAGGTATACTATATTCAGTCTTTAAGAAGTCTGGTTAAAAACCCATATCGTTTGGTCAAGTTAACCCGCTAACGTCAGATCGACACGAACCCCTTGATTTTAGTGAAATTCGGAAATAATGGAATGAAACATAAAAAAGTTTATTTTTTAGGAGGTAGAATAGAGCATGACACGTGAAAAGTATGAATCTTTACCACTTTCAACATTGAAAGAGCTTGCCAAAGCAAGAGGATTAAAAGGAATTTCTACATTAAAGAAAGCAGATCTCATTGAAGCGATGCTTGAAGAAGATGAGAAAGATAGCGCAAAAGAAGTAAAAGAAGAAATTAAAAGTGAGAAATCGGGAACGAATGTCGATATTGAACAGCTTGACAGTGGACGGACAGTAAGAGGTATTCTGGAAGTTATGCCTGACGGATATGGATTCATCCGTTCTAAAAATTATCTTCCGGGTGAAGAAGATGTGTACGTATCACCGTCTCAGATCCGCAGATTCGGTCTTAAGACAGGGGATATTTTAACAGGAAATACAAGAATCAAGACGATGCAGGAGAAATTCAGTGCTCTTTTATTCCTCACACAGATTAACGGAGTATCTCCGGTTGAAGCGGCAAAACGTACAAATTTCGAGGATATGACTCCGATCTTCCCGAATCAGAGACTCAGCCTCGAGACCGGAAGGACAAGCACTGCCATGAGAGTCATGGATCTGCTCTCTCCGATCGGTAAAGGACAGAGAGGTATGATCGTATCTCCTCCGAAAGCAGGTAAGACCACACTTCTTAAAGAAGTAGCTCTTTCTGTAAGAAAGAATAATCCAGAAGTACATCTTCTGATTCTTCTGATCGATGAACGTCCTGAAGAGGTTACAGACATCAAAGAAGCAATCGAAGGAGATAATGTGGAAGTTATCTACTCAACATTCGATGAACTTCCTGAGCATCATAAGAGAGTTTCTGAGATGGTAATTGAACGTGCGAAGAGACTTGTGGAACATAAGAAGGATGTTATGATTCTGCTTGACAGTATCACCAGACTTGCAAGAGCTTACAACCTTGTAGTACCGCCAAGCGGAAGAACTCTTTCCGGTGGTCTTGACCCGGCAGCACTTCATATGCCGAAGCGTTTCTTTGGTGCAGCGAGAAATATGCGTGAAGGCGGAAGTCTTACCATTCTGGCAACAGCACTTGTGGATACCGGAAGTAAGATGGATGATGTAATCTACGAAGAATTTAAAGGAACCGGTAATATGGAAATTGTTCTCGACAGAAAACTCTCTGAGAAGAGAATCTTCCCGGCGATTGATATTCCGAAGTCCGGAACCCGTAGAGAAGACTTGCTGCTTACCAGAGAAGAGCAGGAGGCAGTTGATATCATGCGCCGTGCACTGAACGGAATGAAACAGGATGAAGCAGTTGATAATATTCTGAATATGTTCGACAGAACACAGAATAATGCAGAATTCGTTCAGATGGTTAAAAAGACGAAGTTCATTTAAAGTAACAGTTACGAAAATTTTAATGTAAAAATTTTGAATGAAAAAACTTGCATTTGAAATAGATGTGTGCTACAATAAGAAAGCTGTTTATAGACAATTAGCCGCGTTAGACGCGTAAAACGAATAAACTAAGAAGAGGTGAAAATCATGAAAGAAGGAATCCATCCAGCATATCATCAGGCAACTGTAACCTGCAACTGCGGTAATACATTTGTAACAGGATCTACAAGCAAAGACATCCACGTAGAAATCTGCTCTAAATGTCATCCGTTCTACACAGGACAGCAGAAAGCAACTCAGGCTCGCGGCCGTGTTGATAATTTCAATAAGAAATACGGAATTAAATAATATCCGGAATGCGAAGAAAGCTGATTTCAGTTTTCAAACAGTAAGGTATCAACAGGCTGAGGTTTTCAGAATCTCAGCCTGTTTTCTCTATAAGAAATGAATCAGCAGATGATTTGCATAAGAAAGGAAAAAATATGAAATCATCGAATATTGGTGGTCAGGCCGTACTGGAAGGTGTTATGATGAAGAATCGTGACACTTACGCTGTTGCAGTCAGAAAGCCTGACGGAGAGATAGAAATCAAGAAAGATAATTATAAGAGTGTGGCGGGGAAGTGGATAAAGCTCACGAAGATCCCGTTTATAAGAGGAGTATTTAATTTTATAGATTCTATGGTTCTGGGAATGAGCACTTTAAACTGGTCGGCAGGTTTTTATGAAGATGAAGAAGAAACTCGTCAGATGACGGAAACTGAGCAGAAGAAATCCAAGAAAATGGAAGATATCCTTATGGCACTTACCATGGTGGTGTCTTTTGCACTTGCAATTGGTATTTTTATGGTGCTTCCATATTTTATATCAGATTTACTGAAAAAGTGGGTACCGTCCTATACGGTCAGACTGATTTTGGAAGGCGTGATAAGGATTGCTATTTTTGTCGGGTATGTAGCACTGATTTCCCTGATGAAGGACATTAAGAGACTGTATCAGTATCATGGAGCAGAACATAAATGCATCAACTGTATTGAGCATGGACTTCCTCTCACGGTGGAAAATGTTCGCAAGAGCTCAAAAGAACATAAAAGATGCGGAACCAGTTTCATGCTATTTGTTATGATCGTGGGAATCGTACTCCTGTTTTTCGTGAGAGTAGATTCCGTGTTCATGAGAGTTATTGTAAGAATCGCACTGCTTCCGGTGATTGCGGGTATTTCTTATGAGCTCATCAAGTGGGCAGGCAGCAGCAATAACCCGATCGTCTGCATTTTAAGCAAACCGGGGCTTATGCTTCAGCATTTGACAACAAAAGAGCCGGACGATGAGATGATCGAGGTTGGAATTGCATCGGTGGAAGCTGTATTTGACTGGAAAGAATACTTGCGTGAAAATTTCGGCTGGCAGGGTGAGGTAGAAAAAAGTGACGTACCAGGAAGCATATAAAAATGTAACTCAGGATCTGGAAGCGGCGAATATCCCGGATGCGGCAAGCGACGCATGGATTTTGCTTGAACACGTGACGGGGATGAGCCGTACACGTTATTATGTAGACGGTTTCGGTCAGATGAAACCGGAAGAAGAGGCTCGTTACCTGGAACTTGCCGAGAAGAGATTGAAGCGCATCCCTGTGCAGCATCTTACCGGTATTCAGGAATTCATGGGAATGGCATTCAAGGTAAATGAGCATGTTCTTGTACCGAGGCAGGATACAGAGATCCTGGTGGAAGAGGCAGAAAGCTCACCGCTCATCCGTGGAGAAATCTTTTCGGATGAAGAAAGAGAAGAATTTCCGGAAGAACTTCTGGATAGGAGGATGCCTGAAAATATCGAAGTGTTGGATATGTGTACCGGTTCAGGATGCATCATCATCAGTATGAAGAAGAGAAATCCGAATCTAAAGTGTACTGCCGTTGATCTTTCAGAAGAAGCACTTACAGTAGCAAAGGAAAATGCAAAGAGACTTGGCGCCGAAATCACATTTATCCAAAGTGATATGTTTGAGGACGTTCAGGGAAAATATGACATCATCGTTTCCAATCCGCCTTACATTCCCACGAAGGTGATCGAAGAACTGGAAGAAGAAGTAAAAGCCCATGATCCTTTTATGGCTTTGGATGGTCACGAAGACGGACTTTATTTTTACAGGATCCTTGCCAAAGAAAGTGTGAAACATCTGAAGAATGGCGGATATTTGTATCTGGAAATCGGACACGATCAGAAAGAAGCCGTGGAGGAGCTGTTGAAAGAAGCCGGTTTAAAGAGAATAAGGACACAAAAGGATTTGGCAGGTCTTGACCGTGTTGTGTCTGGCGTGTACAATATTGCAGAAGAGAATTAAGAGTAGAACTAAAAGTAAAATCAGGAGGAATAAAAATGTTTGACAAATTAGAGGATTTGCTGATCCGCTATGAAGAGATTATGGGCGAACTGCAGGAACCGGATGTCGTGAATGACCAGAGTCGTTTCCGCAAGCTCATGAAGGAACAGAATGATCTGACCCCTATCGTTGAGGCATATAAATAATATACGCAATGTAAACAGAACATAGAAGACCGCCTTCTCATGCTTGAAGAAGAAAGCGACGAAGAGATGAAAGAACTTGCGAAAGAAGAGCTGAACGATTCCAAGAAAAGAATCGAAGAGTTAGAGCAGGAACTGAAGATCCTTCTCCTTCCAAAGGACCCTAACGATGATAAGAACGTTATCGTTGAAATCCGTGCAGGTGCAGGTGGGGATGAAGCGGCCCTTTTCGCTGCTGAGATTTACCGTATGTATGTGCACTATGCAGACAGCAGACGTTGGAAAACAGAGATTATTTCCCTTAGTGAAAATGGAATCGGTGGTTTCAAAGAAGTTGTATTCATGATCACAGGACAGGGTGCATATTCCCGAATGAAATACGAAAGCGGTGTTCACCGCGTGCAGCGTGTACCGGAGACAGAAAGCGGTGGACGTATCCATACCTCTACGATTACCGTTGCAGTGATGCCTGAAGCGGAAGAAGTAGATGTTGTAATCGATGAAAAAGATATCCGTATCGACGTAATGCGTGCTTCCGGAAACGGTGGACAGTGTGTCAACACCACCGACTCCGCAGTACGTCTTACCCACTACCCGACAGGAATTGTAATCTACAGCCAGACTGAAAAGTCACAGCTGCAGAATAAAGAAAAAGCTTTCCGCCTTCTGCGTTCCAAACTGTATGAACTGGAACTGGAAAAACAGCAGTCTGCAGAAGCAGAAGCAAGAAGAAGCCAGATCGGAACCGGTGATCGTTCCGAAAAAATCCGTACCTATAACTTCCCACAGGGCCGCGTGACCGATCACAGAATCAAGCTCACACTCCATAAGCTTGATACGATCCTGAACGGAGACCTTGATGAAGTGATCGATAGCCTCATCGCAGCCGATCAGGCAGCTAAACTGGCTAAAATGAATGAGAATTAAAAAAGAAGTCGTTTGACAGAACAGCCCAAATCCCTATTTAACTAATGCCGGTGTTTTTCTACTGTCCTTGCATTAGTTAAATAGGATTTCAAACAAATCTATTAAGTTTTTTGGCAAATCAACAGGCAGGAGGCCAAGCGTCTGCCTTTCTTCAGATCATTACAGACCATCATGTCTGGAAAGAGTTTTTCCCCGATCAAGGAATTATTAAAGTAATAACTGCTGTTTTTGCTTGGATCATTAAGATGGTATTTGGCGTGAATTTTATGAGGATGTATTAAGATGAAGAAAGTATTGATTGTAGAAGATGAAGAAAAATTAAGGCATGAACTGGAGATTTTCCTGAGCCGGAACGGATATGAAGCTTTTGGACTGGAGCGTTTCGAAAATACACTGAAAGATATTTTGCATGCCGATGCGCATCTTATTTTGCTGGATATTAATCTTCCGAATGTGGATGGAGAGTATTTGCTGAAAGAAATCAGGAAAATCTCTGATATTCCGGTCATTATGATCACTAGCAGGGATAATGAGATGGATGAACTTCTGTCCATGCATTATGGGGCGGATCATTATGTGACGAAGCCATTTAATACGCAGATACTTCTTGCAAAAATCCGGGCAATTCTGAAAAGGACGGGAAATGCGGTTATGCAGGACAGGATCCATTGCGGCAGTTTTGTGCTGAATCTTTCGAAAAGTAGAGTGGAAATGGACGAGAGGATGGCAGAACTGACCGCAAATGAGCTGAAGATCATGAAATGTCTGATCAAATCCCGGGGGAATATTGTTTCGAGAGAAGAAATCATGAATGAGTTGTGGGATAATGAAGCTTTTATTGACGATAATACTCTGACGGTAAATGTGACGAGAATCCGTAAGAAACTTGAAGAGATCGGGTTACGAGATATCATTGTGACGAAGAGAGGACAAGGATATCAGCTTATTGTGTGATGAATTATGGATAAGGGGAAAAGGGCATGGATTTTAGACGATATTTGAAGGACCGGTGGAAGACATTGTTGCTGCTCATTTTTGCTGTGGTAACGACTGAGATTTTACTGCTGTTATTTCCTGTCCACTGGTTTGTGCGTGTTTACATGGCGGCAAGTATCTTCGTGATGTTTTTTCTGGGAATTTATCTGGAATACCGCTCCAAAAAGACTTTTTATGAAGAGATGCTGGAAAAAATGGATAGACTGCAGGAGAAATATCTGATTTCTGAGATGGCGCCTGTGTACAACTGCATAGAAGAAGAACTTCTTTGCGGAGTACTCCGGGACGCGGGAAAATCCATGGTGGAGAATGTGAATGTTTATAAAAGGATTCAGGAAGAGTACAAAGAGTACATAGAACTCTGGATTCATGAGATCAAGCTTCCGATTGCTACGACAAAAATGATTATTGAGAATAATCGGGATGCGGTTACAAACAGTATCGAGGAAGAGCTGTCGGAAATTGAATCTTATGTAGAACAGGCACTTTATTATGCGAGGAGCAGCCATGCGAATAAAGATTATTTTGTATCTGAGTGCAGGTTGAAAGCAATTGTGAATGAAGCTGTAAAGCAGAATCGCAAGAGTTTGATCCGTGAGAAAATCCGGATTGAAATCGATCTGGAGGAACAGGCTGTTTTTACAGATTCTAAATGGTGTCAGTTTATGCTGAATCAGATTATTGCAAATAGTGTCAAATACAGAAAAAAAGAAGATGCTTTTATCCGGTTTTATGCGGAAGAGGGAAAAGAGCAGACGGCTCTTTGCATTTTAGATAATGGAATCGGAATTCGAAAAGAAGAAGTTGGAAGAGTATTTGAAAAAGGGTTTACGGGAAGCAACGGCCGCAGTACGAAGAAATCTACGGGAATCGGTCTTTATTTGTGTAAGAAGCTTTGTGATAAACTCGGACTTGGGATTACGCTTGCATCAGAAGAACAAAATGGATGTCTGGTTAAGATTATTTTCCCGAGAAACAGTTTTATGATTGTATAAAAGCTTACGATTTCGTAAGGTTATTGTAAGTTCTTTCGATGGCGGGTAAGGAAGAAAAGGATTATGATGAGGTTACGAAAAGGAGGAACACATCATATGAAACACATTTTAGAAGTAAAGGAAATCGAGAAGTATTACGGAAACAAATCTAATCTTACCAAGGCTATTGATAATATCAGTTTTTCGGTGGATAAAGGGGAATTTATCGGAATCATGGGAGCCAGCGGGAGCGGAAAAACAACGCTGCTTAACTGTATTTCCACGATTGACAGAGTGACAGCCGGGCATATTTTTATTAATGATACGGATATCACACGATTAAAGGGAAATGCACTGAATAAGTTCCGAAGAGAAGAGTTGGGATTTATTTTTCAGGATTTTAATCTTCTGGATACGCTGACTGCCTATGAGAATATCGCACTGGCGCTTACGATTCAGAAAGTAAAACCGGTTGAAATCGAAAAAAGAGTGAACCAGATCGCATCGCAGCTTGCGATTACGGAAATTATGAATAAATATCCATATCAGGTGTCGGGCGGACAGAAGCAAAAGATTGCGGCTGCGAGGGCGATCGTTACCGGACCTCAGCTGATTCTGGCAGATGAGCCGACCGGAGCACTGGACTCTAAATCTGCAAGACAGCTTCTGGAGAACATGGAACTATTGAATCAGTCGATGAATGCGACGATCCTTATGGTAACACATGATGCATTTACAGCGAGCTATGCGGATCGGATTCTGTTTATCAAGGACGGAAAGATTTTTAATGAAATCATGAAAGGAACCGGAGGGCGTAAAGAGTTCTTTGAAAAGATCATAGAGGTTGTCACTCTTCTGGGAGGTGAGCTTAATGATGTTATTTAAAATGGCGCTTAAGAACATTCGGAAGAGTCTGAAGGACTATATGATTTATTTCCTTACATTGATTATCGGTGTGGCGATTTTTTACATGTTTAATTCGTTGGACAGTCAGGAAGCGATGCTGGCAGTCAGCACTTCAACCCGGGAAATCGTAAAACTGATGATAAGAATGATTGATTTTGTCTCGGTTTTTGTGGCGGTGATCTTGGGATTTCTGATTGTGTATGCCAGTAATTTTCTGATTAAAAGAAGGAAAAAGGAATTTGGACTGTATATGACGTTGGGAATGGGAAAACGGCAGATTTCAGGGATTCTTTTGGGGGAGACATTTCTGATCGGTCTGTTGTCTCTTGGAGTCGGTCTGGTGATCGGAGTGTTCGGCTCCCAATTAATGTCCATTCTGGTAGCGAAACTATTTCAGGCGGATATGAGTGAGTATCAGTTTGTTTTTTCCTGGGCGGCATGCTGGAAAACCTGTATATATTTCGGGATAATGTATCTTGCGGTAATGTTGCTGAATGTATTTGTGATTTCAAAATATAAGTTGATCGACCTTTTGAGTGCTTCGAAGAGGAATGAGAAGGTCAGGATGAAGAATCCGGTGCTTTGCGTTCTGGTATTTCTGTTCGCATCAGTTATGCTTGGCTTTGCGTATTATATGGTGACGGCGGGAATATCACACTTGGAAAGCGCCAATCAACTGGTAATTCCGATTCTTATGGGAACAGTATCGACTTTTTTAATCTTCTGGTCTGTATCGGGGCTTGCACTTAAACTTGTGCAGATGAAAAAGAATCTTTATCTGAAGGATTCGAATATTTTTGTGTTGAGACAGATCCATAACCGGATCAATACGACGGTTGTGAGCATGACGATCATCTGCCTGCTTTTATTTATGACAATTTCTGTATTATCAACAGTGCTTTCGTTGAATCGTCTTTTGACAGAGGATCTGGAGAAAATGACACCGGTTGATCTGAATTTGTATAAGACAGCAAATCTTCCGGATAATGGGGAATACACTGAGATTCAGATTGAAGATTCCAGGAAGCCGATCAGTGATACACTGGAGGAAAATGGTCTGGATATGAGTGTCCTTAAGAATGTGACGGATATCTGTATTTACGCGACAGAGGACTGGACATGGGCAACCTCTCTGTCCAGCATTATTGAAAGCGCAAAAGAAACTTATCCGATGCTTCAATATGAAACGGCAGAAGAGATTGTGAAGGTTTCTGATTACAATAAGATTGCTAAGTTATATGGAAATGAAGAAGTTGAGCTGGAAGAGGATGAATATCTTGTACTCTGCAATTTTGATAATATGAAAAATCTTAGGGATACAGCGCTGAAAAAAGGGAATGAAGTTACGTTTGGCAGCAAGAGTTATCATGCAAAATATGAAGAATGTATGGAGGGGTCTCTCATGATCTCCACAAGTCATACGAATACCGGCCTGATTGTCGTCCCTGATAGTTTTCCGCTTACTGAGGAGATGAAGGAAAGGTATTTCCTTGCAGCAGATTATAATGCGCAGAGCAAAGAAAAAAAGGCAGAAATTGAAGGAATGTTTACGAATTATGGTGACGGGGATCAAACCTTGATGAATAATCTTGAAGAGAAGCAAATTGAGCTTGATGGAATATCGAAGATTTCGGTCGTTGAATCAAGCAAGGGTTTGTCAACCATTATCAGCTTTATAGCAATTTATCTGGGAATCATATTCCTTATCGCCAGCTCGGCTATCCTTGCGCTCAAAGAACTGGCAGAAAATTCGGATAACCGGCAGCGGTATACGATACTCCGGAAAATCGGAATGGACGAAAAGATGATTCATCAGGCTTTGTTTCGACAGATTGGTATCTTCTTTATCAGTCCGCTGATACTGGCAGTGATTCACTCTGTATTCGGAATCCAGTTTGCTCTAAAGATATCGGCAGTTCAGGTGGATACCCGGGAAATGCTCCCGTCGGTCATTGCAACGGCAGTTTTTCTGATATTGATTTATGGAGGATATTTCCTTGCGACGTATATGGAAAGTAAAACGATAATTAAAGAAGGATAGGGGACAGGTCATCGACTCGCAAATATGTAACTGTTCAGAGCCAAGCAGATTTGTCAAAAAAGAGCGATGAATGCTTGCATTCGTGAGCACTTTTTTGTACAAATCTATTTGGCGGATACGCCACACTGAGGAAACACGAAGTGTTTTCGAGGTTGGCTCTGAA
>JAXFTO010000029.1:0-6238 GCA_034176745.1 Bariatricus sp.
CATTTTCCGGACGAATACATCTTCACTTCCGCAGATCAGCTCGGACATGGCTACACAGGCATCGTTCGCGCTTGCCACAGCAATACATTTGATCAAGGTGTCGACACTCTGCTTTTCTCCCGGTTCCAGGAATACCTGTGATCCTCCCATAGACGCTGCATATTCCGATGTTGTGACTTCGTCCTCCAGTTGAATCTGTCCTTTTTCCAGCGCATCAAAAATAAGAAGAAGGGTCATCACTTTCGTCACACTCGCAGGCGGAAGCTTCTGATCTGCCATCTTCTCATACAGTACTTTTCCCGAAGAGGCTTCCATGATGATTCCCGACTCAGCCGAAATCCCTAAAGCATCTTCTTTGTGTTCATTTTCACTTTGTTCCCCGGTATTTTCTGTCTCCTCAAATACCATAATCTCCCGGCCATGCGCCACATTCACAGTCTGAAAACATAAAAATATACTGAGTAATACAGCCAGAAATCTCCGCATAGTAAAACTCCTCTTCTATTTCGTCTGTTACTAATGAATGCATATCGGATGGAAAATAGAACCTGCTATTCACTTTTACTGTTATATTCTTTTCCTTTTTCGTTGAACCAATCCAGCGCCTCGCAGATTCCTTCTTCTGCAAATGCAAATTCTTTTGTCTCAAATTTCTCTTTCGGTGTGGTATCGTAATTATTGGGTCCTTCCCAGACGGTTCCCATCAGAATTGTCTGTTTTTCTTCATTTTCCAGCTCTTTTTCTTCTTTTGCGAGGCGGAAATTCATATTTCCCATGCTTCCGTTAAACTTTGCCTTTTTATAAAAATTCAGTGGAAACAGCTGCATTCTCTGTAACATATCACTCTTCTCCTTGAAAATACATTTTCTTTTTGAAAAGAAATATACTGCCAAATCACGGAAATATCAAGCTTTACATAGAAAAAACAGCTGCAAATCATTGTTTGCAGCTGCCTCTTCTATATCAAATATTAGATTTATTTTCCTTCTGTAACTTCAAGGATTGCATCTCTCATGATCTCGATTGCCTGATCGATATGTTCTTTGGTAAGTGTAAGCGGCGGGATCATACGGTTTACGTTGCTTCCGATTGCAGTGATCAAAAGTTTTCTGCGGAAGCAAGCCCATTTCACATCAAGTGCGATCGGCATATCGTATTCGCATCCTACAAGGAGTCCTTTTCCTCTTGCTTCTTTTACGTGTGGAAGCTCTGCAAGTTTTGCTTTGAAGTATTCTCCCATTTCTTTTGCATTTCCGCTAAGGTCGTTGTCCAGAATCTCTGTGATAGATGCAAGAGATGCTGCACATGCCAGAGGATGTCCGCCGTATGTAGAACCATGTGTTCCAGATGTAAATACTTTTGCAACTTCTTCACTTGCACAGCAAGCTCCGATCGGCATTCCGCCGCCCATTGCTTTAGCCATAGTTACACAGTCAGGTTTTACTCCATATCCCATAAATGCCATCGGTGATCCTGTACGTCCCCATCCTGTCTGAACTTCATCGAGAAGAAGAAGCATTCCTCTTTCATCACAAAGTTTACGAAGTCCTTCGATGAATTCCTGTGTTGCCGGATGTACTCCGCCTTCGCCCTGAACAGGTTCGATCATGATAGCGATTGTATTTTCTGTTACTTTAGATTTGAAATCTTCCAAATCATTGTATTTTGCATAAGAGAATCCCGGAAGCATCGGTTTGAATCCAAGCTGACAAGCGTTATCCGGCTGACCTGTTGCTGACAGTGCTCCGTAAGTTCTTCCATGGAAACCGTTGACAGCTGTTACGATGTGGTAGTGTTCCGGACCGTATTTTTCAACACCGTACTTTCTTGCCATCTTAATCATGCACTCATTTGCTTCTGTTCCTGAATTCTGGAAGAAAATCTTATCCATTCCGATTGTATCACAAATCTTTTTCGCAAGGAGTGCCTGCGGTACTGTGTATGGATAGTTGAATGTATGCATAATGTCGTCAACCTGGTCTTTGATTGCTGCTACGACTTTCGGGTTTCTGTTACCGGGACTGTTTACTGCAACTCCACCATAGAAATCAAGATATGCAACGCCTTTTTCATCATAGAGATACATTCCCTCTGCTCTCTCAGCGATGAAATCGTAACGCGCATAAGTCTCTACCATATACTTGTTTACAATGCCTTTCAGTTCTTCTGCTGTTAATCCTGTGTCTTTGAGTTTCATAAGAAAGTCCTCCCACAATTTAGTATCTTAAAAAATAAAAAAACGCCATGTACCCTTAGTACATGACGCCCTTGTCATTTAACGACTTTGAGTATATACCTCAGTCTAGAATTTGTCAATACATATTTTTTCACATAATTTCTTTAATATTTCTGATATTCTTCCGTATCTTTTCTATCGGTCTTGTCACACATTCCGGAATATCATCCTTTTTTTCTCTGTAAAATGATGACAGAAAATCAAAACCGAATACAGTCATCAGCACCGTTCCTGCGACTCTTCCGATATACAGCGGGATGAAAGCAACAATCCCTTCTACGGTGTTATGTAAAAACAGGAACAAAAATAATGTATAAAACCCCCATGCAACGGAGCTTTCCAGACAAATGATTCCTTTGTAGTTAAATGGTTTTTCGTTGTAATCCCACCATACTTCTCCGAAGATCTTCTTCATCAGAAGAGCGGTCAGATATTCCAGGATCGTAGCAAAAAATGATCCCAGGAAAAACAATAACACCAGGTTATCGCTGTATGGTTTGAGAACAAAAAACACTGTCAGTGCTCCCACTCCATAGATTGGGCAGAATGGACCTCTTCCGAATCCTCTGTTCGTAAGCTTTCTGTTGCAGAAAGACATATAGATGGATTCAACAAGCCATCCCAGCATCCCGTAAGTCAGGAACCACATCACGAGCTCATAGCTTCCAACTCCTAAAAATGTTCTATTCCACCACATCTTATTTCCTCCGGCATTGTGTTATGCCGCCCAGTGCCCTAAAAAAATGAGGTGTTAAATACCAACACCTCATTATTCTGCACATATTACATAATTAGTTATATTTACGTTTTCTAGCAGCTTCGGATTTCTTTTTACGTCTTACGCTTGGTTTTTCGTAATGTTCTCTCTTACGAATCTCCTGCTGAATTCCTGCCTTTGCGCAGTTTCTTTTAAATCTGCGTAAAGCGCTGTCTAACGTCTCGTTTTCTTTTACGATTACATTTGACATAGTCTCACACCTAACCTCCCCTCCAGCCTTGTATTGTGCATTATACGACTGATCGGGTATTTTATTGCACTACAAATGATTATAACATATTTTTTCCTGGAGTCAAGAATTTTCTTCAAAAATATACATATTTTTACTTAATCTGTTCTGCAAGCACTTCTTTGACCTTTGCGAGAGCATCCGGAATACCTGCAGGGTTCTTTCCTCCGGCTTGTGCCATGTTCGGGCGTCCGCCACCGCCGCCGCCTACTAAGGAAGCGATCGCTTTGATGAGGTTTCCGGCATGAGCGCCTTTCTTCATAGCCCCGTCCGTTGCGGTTGCCATGAGGCTGACTTTTCCGCCTGCTGAAGATGCGATTACTACTACACCTTCTCCAAGTTTTTCCTTAAGCTGATCGCCGAGGTCACGGAGTCCGTTCATATCCATGTCTTCTACGCCGACTGCGATCACCTTTACGCCATTTACTTCTTCGATCTGATTCATTACATCACCCATGGCGTCTTTTGCAAGTTTGCTCTTCAGGCTTTCTACTTCGCTGTGAAGTTCCTTATTTTCAGCCTGCAAATGGGCAATCTTTTCGCTTAAGTTTTCCGGTGTTGTCTTCAGCATTTTCGCTGCTTCATGTATTTTTGCTTCAAGAGAAGCATAATACTTCATAAGTCCCTTTGAAGTCAATGCTTCAATACGACGCACCCCTGCTGCCACACCACTTTCGGAAATGATCTTGAATGCTCCGATTTCTCCTGTATTTGCAACGTGTGTTCCGCCGCAGAACTCGATTGAGTAATCTCCCATATTTACAACGCGGACAATATCTCCGTATTTTTCACCGAAAAGCGCCTGTGCTCCGGTCTTTCTTGCTTCCTCGATCGGCATGTTCTTCACGATAACCTGAAGAGATCTGGAAATGCTGTCATTTACCATATCCTCAGTCTTCCGGAGTTCTTCCGGTGTCATTGCGGAGAAATGAGAGAAGTCAAAACGAAGTCTGTCATCATTTACACTGGATCCGGCCTGCTCAACATGGGTTCCAAGTACGGTACGCAGTGCTTTCTGAAGCAGATGGGTCGCACTGTGGTTTCTCGCACAGAGGGAACGTCTCTCGGCATCAACTGTAAGTGTTACTGTATCGCCGGTCTTCATCATACCTCTTGTCATGCGTCCGATATGGCCGATCTTTCCGCCAAGAAGTTTGACAACATCTTCTACTACAAATTCTCCGTCTCCGCAGGAAATCACGCCGTGGTCAGCTTCCTGTCCACCGCTGGTTGCATAAAATGGTGTCTGTTCTACGAAAATGGTTCCTCTTTCACCATCTGAAAGCGCATCCACCACTTCTTCGTCTGTAGTAAGAACCGTGATCTTGGATTCATATGTTAAATTCTCATATCCGACGAATTCTGATGTGATTGACGGATCGATCGATTCATAAACCGTCACATCAGCACCCATATAGTTCGTTACTTTACGTGCTTTTCTTGCAGTCTGGCGCTGTACTTCCATTGCTGCCTTAAAGCCTTCTTCATCTATGTCCATCTTCTCTTCTTCCAGAATCTCTTTGGTAAGATCAAGAGGGAATCCGTAGGTGTCATATAATTTGAATGCATCTTCGCCGGAAAGAGTGGTTACTCCGTCTTCAGCCATCTTGGCTTTCATCTCATTCAGAATTCCAAGTCCCTGATCGATGGTCTTGTCAAACTGCTCTTCTTCCTTGCGGATTACGTTCATGATAAAGTCTTTCTTTTCTTCCAGTTCCGGGTATCCGTCCTTAGAGCCTTCGATTACGGTCTCGGCAAGTGCTGTTAAGAATCCTCCTTCAATGTTAAGAAGTCTTCCGTGACGGCATGCACGGCGAAGAAGTCTTCTAAGTACATATCCGCGTCCTTCGTTCGACGGCATAATACCATCTGAAATCATAAAGGATACGGAACGGATGTGGTCTGTGATCACTCGCAGGGAAACGTCAGTGTTATAGTCTGAACCATAAGTTACGCCTGCAAGTTCACATACTTGATCGCGGAGTGCCTTCAAGGTATCAATATCAAACATGGAATCTACATCCTGGACGATACATGCAAGTCTCTCAAGTCCCATACCGGTATCGATGTTCTTCTGTTCCAATTCTGTATAATTATTATGTCCGTCATTATCAAACTGGGTAAATACGTTGTTCCAGATTTCCATGTAACGGTCACATTCACATCCAACGGTACATCCCGGTTTACCGCAGCCGTATTTCTCACCACGGTCATAATAAATCTCTGAGCATGGACCGCATGGACCTGAGCCATGCTCCCAGAAGTTATCTTCTTTGCCAAAACGGAAGATTCTCTCCGATGCGATTCCGATTTCTTTATTCCAGATTTCAAATGCTTCATCATCATCCAGATATACAGACGGGTAAAGTCTCTCAGGATCAAGTCCTACGACCTCTGTCAAAAACTCCCATGACCAATGGATCGCTTCTCTCTTGAAATAATCTCCAAATGAGAAGTTACCGAGCATTTCAAAAAAAGTACCGTGACGTGCGGTTTTACCGACATTTTCAATATCACCGGTACGGATACACTTCTGGCAGGTGGTAACGCGGCGTCTCGGCGGAATCTCCTGTCCTGTGAAATATGGTTTCAACGGCGCCATACCTGAGTTGATCAGCAGCAGGCTGTTATCGTTGTGTGGTACCAGTGAGAAGCTCTTCATTTTCAAATGATCCTTACTCTCAAAAAACTCAAGGAACATACGTCTTAATTCGTTTACTCCGTACGCTTTCATCTTTGTCCTCCTATGCTATATCGTGCGAAATGTGCACGCAATTTGCTAAAATTTAATTATAATGATGTGGGGGGAGTTTGTCAACTGTTTCGCTTTGAAAATGGGACGCCCGAATCGAATATATGTAACTGTTCAGAGCCAAGCAGATTTGTCAAAAAAGAGCGATGAATGCTTGCATTCGTGAGCACTTTTTTGTACAAATCTATTTGGCGGATACGCCACACTGAGGAAACACGAAGTGTTTTCGAGGTTGGCTCTGAA
>JAXFTO010000030.1:0-2275 GCA_034176745.1 Bariatricus sp.
ACTATATGATTCTCGTGATGATTTTGCTGTCGTTACCAGGAAAGTTGTGTCCTCTGTGAAGTTTATCAATGCTTTTACGGACAAAGAAAAAGATATCCTTGGAAAATTCTCTTCGAATCTTTTTACGCTCAATATGTTTTATAATGCTAACAAAAAGATCGTTCAGCGAATCGATGTTGATACAGAATGTGAGAAGTTCTTAATTGAATTCTGGTCTTGTGTATCAGAAAACATTGTTCAATGGAATGAGCTTCTTAATAAAGAAATCAGTAAGGTTGATTTACGAGAGAATTATATCATTACACAAGCGGTAGTTATTCAAGCACTGGGGCGCGTGGGAAACTATTTCTTTATGCATCAAAAATCCGATATGCACGCTATGCTTAAACGGCTCCAGAATATAGATTGGAAACGTACATCGCCGCAATGGCAGCTGAGAACAATCCGTGCCAATGGGAGAATGATTAGTAGCGAAACTGCTGTAGTTCTTACAGCTAATGTGATTAAACAATCCTTAGGGATTGAACTTGACGAAGATGAGAAAATGAAGGAGCAAAAATTTCTGAATAGATAACAGATTAGTGATGCTCAATTCCACATTGGAGAGGACGAGACAATGGCCACTATAACAAAAGAGGTAGTTAATGGTCTAATGGAAACAATACGGAATTTGTATTTGGCTGACGATATTCCTTGGGTAATCGGATATTCCGGAGGAAAAGACAGCACAGCTACGTTGCAGCTTGTATGGCTTGCCATTCAAGCTCTTCCGCCTGAAGACAGAAAAAAGACCATTCACATAATAAATACCGATACGTTGGTAGAATCCCCGGTAGTTGCACGCTGGGCGCAGCAGTCTCTTGAAAAAATGCGGCAGGCTGCCGCAGAGCAAGGATTACCGTTTGTACCGCATCGCTTGACGCCTGATTACGATAACACATTCTGGGTGAATTTTCTTGGTAAAGGATATCCCTTTCCTCGCAAGAAATTTCGGTGGTGCACGGACCGACTGAAGATTCAACCGGTAAATAGGTTTGTCAAAGAGAAAATAGCTGAGCACGGCGAAATCATTATGGTTCTGGGGACAAGGAAGGCAGAAAGTGCTAACCGGGCAAGAACCATGGCTTTTTATGAAAAGAAAAGAGTTCGTGAACTGCTAAGTCCTAATCCCACACTTGTCAATGAGCTCGTATTTTCCCCTCTTTCAGAGTGGACAGACGATGACGTTTGGATTTTCTTAATGCAATATAAGAATCCTTGGGGATATTCAAATCAGGAGTTACTTACCCTTTACAAAGGAGCTACTGCAGATAATGAGTGTCCTCTCATGGTTGAGAAGGATCTTCCAAGCTGCGGCAAGAGTAGATTTGGCTGCTGGGTTTGCACAATGGTTGAAAGCGATAAATCTATGGAAGCCATGATTGCAAATGACGACGAAAAGGTTTGGATGACTCCGCTGTTGGAATTTCGCAATGAGTTTGGTAACGAGGACGAGGATCGTAGCCGTCGAAGCTTTAGGAAAATGGGCGGATTTCTTCAGGGAAGCTATGGCCAATTACATCATGGTCCTTATCTTAAAGAGTACCGTGAAAAATGGCTACGCCATCTGCTTGAAATTCAGCGGGAAATTAATGAAAACGGTCCAGAAGAGTTTTCAAACCTTGAACTCATAACAATTCAGGAACTTCGTATTATTCGGAGAATATGGGTATTCGATAAACACGAGTTTGAGGACACCTTGCCAGGAATTTACGAAGATGTTATAGGAAAGCCTTTTTATGATCCCGAATGGATTGGCTCAGAGACATTTAAGAAGGAAGAATGGGACATTCTGCGTGACGTGTGCGCAGAAATGTATCCAGACGAAGAGCTGACCTTTGAAATGATGTACAGCTTAATCGATATTGAAAACCGTGCAAATAGTATGAATCATCGAAAAGGAATTCTTGACCAACTTGAAGATTGCATTGAGCATACCTTCTATGCTGATGAGAATGATGCTACTCAGTACTATCAGGATCGGCTTGAGAGAAAAAAACAACTTGGCGGAAAATACGACGAAAAATTCTTTGCACACATTCAGAATGAGGGCGAAGAATTTAGTGAGGCTTCTGACGAAGATGAGCCTCCAGATGGAGAACAGAAATGATAATAACAAGGTTAACCCTGAATAATTTCGGGGTATATGCCGGAGTCAATACATTCGAGTTTAGCGGTTCTAAACCTGTTGTATTGATCGGAGGTATGAACGGGAGAGGGAAGACGACCTTCCTGG
>JAXFTO010000031.1:0-15050 GCA_034176745.1 Bariatricus sp.
GAGACAAGAGAGTCAGCAACATGGCTGATTACGGGGAAGAGAGAAGAAAAGAAGGAAATTTTTACAATGGGGGAGATGGTAAAAATTAATGTCATGATTTTGCTATAAAAATAGTGTATCTGATATGCAGTATCGGATAGATACGCTAAAATAACTGTAAACAGGCAAGATAGGATTAATTGGAGGTTATACATGAATTTTGGATATTTTGATGATGACAAGAAAGAATATGTAATTACCAGACCGGACACACCGGCGCCTTGGGCGAACTACTTAGGATCACCGGAGTACGGTGCTTTGATTTCAAATAATGCAGGAGGATACAGCTTCGCAAAATCCGGAGCCAACGGACGAATCCTCCGTTATGTGTTCAATCAGTTTGATGAGCCGGGAAGATATATGTACATCAGAGACAATGCATCGAAGGATTACTGGTCAGCATCCTGGCAGCCAGTCGGTAAGGATTTAAGCGAATACAAGAGTGAGTGTCATCATGGTACGGCATATACAAAGATGTATGCAGATTACAGCGGGATTCATTCGGAAGCATTGTATTATGTGCCGCTGAATCAGACATACGAAGTGTGGAACTTAAAAGTAACGAATACTTCTTCTGCGGAGCGTGACCTTACGATCACCGGATATGCAGAGTTTACGAACAACAGTAACTATGAGCAGGATCAGGTCAATTTACAGTACTCACAGTTCATTACCCGCACAGAGTTTGAGGGTGACCGAATCCGCCACATCGTTCATGGAAATCTGGACTGGGTCAAGGAGGAAGAAGAAGAGGTTGATGATAAGCGCTCTACTTCACGCGTTTTTGCATTGGTCGGTGCAGCTGTTGACTCCTATTGCGGCGATAAGGAAGCCTTCCTCGGAAGATATCACGGATATAAGAATCCGGTTGGTGTGGAAACAGGAAAGCTTTCCGGAGAGATGTGCTACAACGAGAACGGATGCGGCGCTTTATCAACGGTTATGAAATTACAGCCGGGTGAGACAAAAGAGATCGCTTTCATTGTAGGATTAAAGGAAAAGGCAGAGGCAGATGCAATTGTTGCACGCTATACGGATGTGACAAAGCAGTGTGAGGACGAGCTTAAGGAACTGATCGGATACTGGCATGGACAGCTTTCTCATTTTCAGGTACAGACGCCGAGCAAAGAGTTTGACTCGATGATCAACACATGGAATGCATACAACTGCTTTATGACATTTATCTGGTCGCGTGCAGCATCCTTCTTCTACTGCGGACTGCGCAACGGATACGGATACCGTGATACTGTTCAGGATATTCAGGGTGTGATCCATCTGGCACCGGAGATGGCAGTAGAGAAGATCCGCTTCATGCTTTCTGCACAAGTAAATAATGGTGGAGGGCTTCCACTTGTAAAATTCACACACAATCCGGGACATGAGGATACACCGGATGATGCTTCTTATGTGCAGGAGACAGGACACCCGGCTTATCGTGCAGATGATGCGTTGTGGCTGTTCCCGACAGTATACAAATACATTTCCGAGACGGGAAATCTGGAATTTATCGATGAAGTGATTCCGTTTGCAAATAAAGAAGAAGGTACCGTGTACGAGCATTTGAAACGTGCAGTAGATTTCTCCATGAATCATCTTGGAAAGCATGGTATGCCGGCAGGCCTTTATGCTGACTGGAATGACTGCTTAAGACTCGGAAAAGATGGAGAGTCAACCTTCGTTGCATTACAGTTCTACTATGCAATGACAATTTTGAAGGAATTTGCTGAGTATAAGAAAGACACAGAATATCTGAATTATCTGGAGGAAAGTCAGAAGAAGCTGGAAAAACTGATCCAGGATCTCTGTTGGAACGAAGACCGCTTTATCCGTGGCTTCACAGAGGATGGTGAAGTAATCGGACAGCGCACAGATCCGGAGGCAAATATGTGGCTGAACCCACAGAGCTGGTCTGTGATCAGTGGGCTTGCAAATGAAGAGCAGGCAGATCTTGCACTTCAGAATGTATATGACAAACTGAATACAGAATATGGTGCAATCCTGATGGATCCTCCGTATCATGCACATGCATTTGACGGTGCACTGGCTGTAATCTATAATGCCGGAACAAAGGAAAATGCAGGAATTTTCTCACAGTCTCAGGGATGGATCATTCTTGCGGAGGCGCTTCGTGGACACGGAGAGAGAGCATTTAACTATTTTATTGAAAATGCACCGGCTGCACAGAATAATCGTGCAGAGATCAGAAGACTTGAACCATACTGCTATGGACAGTTTACAGAAGGAAAACACAGCCCGAACTTCGGCCGTTCACATGTACACTGGCTGACAGGAACAGCATCTACGGTTATGGTGGGATGTGTAGAAGGAATTCTCGGAATGCGGCCAGACTTCTATGGACTGAAGATTGCTCCGTCAGTACCGAAAGAGTGGGAGGAATTTGAAATCGAAAAAGATTTCAGAGGTTCACATTTACATATCGTTGTGAAAAATCCGGGGCATGCAGAGTCAGGATGTGAAAAACTTTTCGTAAATGGAGAAGAAATGAAAGATAATTATATTCCACAGGAGAAGTTAACAAAGACAACAGAGGTAGAATTATTCCTTTCTTAAATGAAATGACGAGGGATTGGACATGAGAAAAATCAATTTTACAGATAAAAACGGAACATTTACGATTACAAATCCGGAAAATTATAGTGGACTTTACTTACCACTGGCAGGAGAAGAAGGTCTGAAATCCAGTATTACACCAACTTTTGGGGGAGATAGTAAAACGGACCAGAATCATTTCCTTCTCGAACCTGTCAGCATTGAAAACCTTCACAATAACCGTGGCACCAGAAATTTCGGGTGCCGGGTAGAAGGAAAAGGCTACTGGTCAGCATGTGGAGTTTCGGCGGAGCAGGAGTTTGATAAATATACAGACAGACAGGATGAAAGCACTCTGGAAGCAGGAATGATGTGGCAGAAGTTGACAAGAACTTCAAAAAAATATGATCTTCAGTCAGAAATCACATCCTTTGTTTCTATTGATGGCACAACAGAGATCCAGCTGATCAAGATTACAAATCTTTCGGAAGAAGAACAGGAAGTAACACCGATCGTTGCCATTCCGGTTTATGGAAGAAGCGCAGATAATATCCGCGACCACAGACATGTTACATCACTTCTTCACAGAATCGACACGAAAGAATGTGGCGTAGAAGTTACACCGGTATTATCCTTTGATGAGCGTGGACATCAGAAAAATGATACGACTTATTTTGTATATGGTTTTACAGCAGAAGGAAATGCCCCGAAGGAGTTTTATCCGACTGTTGAAAGCTTTATTGGAGAGGGAGGTTCTTTCCTGATTCCGGAAGCAGTACGTGTAGAAAAAACGGGATGTACCGCAGGTTGCCATCTGGAGGGGAAAGAGGCTGTTGGGGCATTCAGGTTTGAACGCAGAAAATTAAAAGCAAATGAATCAATAGAGTATGTTGTTCTTGCCGGAGCAACGGGAGAAAAGGCTTCCATTTCAAAAATCTGTACTTTATTTGGTACGAAGGAGCAAGCGGAAAACGAGCTTGCCAAAGTGAAAAAGTATTGGACAGAAAAAGTAAATGTAGAGTTTGAAACCGGTGATGAAGCTACAGACAATTATCTGAAGTGGATTTGCTTCCAGCCAATTTTAAGAAGAATTTATGGATGTTCCTTCCTTCCATATCACGATTATGGAAAAGGAGGAAGAGGCTGGAGAGATCTCTGGCAGGATTGCCTTGCACTTCTGATTATGGATCCCTCAAACGTCCGTCAGATGATCGTGGATAATTATGGCGGAGTAAGAATTGATGGAACAAATGCGACAATCATCGGAAATAAGCAGGGTGAGTTTATTGCAGACAGAAACAATATTACACGTGTCTGGATGGATCATGCATTCTGGCCATTTGTAACGACTCGTCTGTATCTGGATCAGACAGGAGATATGGAGGTTCTGTTTGAAAAGGTTCCGTATTTTAAAGATTTGCAGTCTATGAGAGGTACTGCACATGATAAGTTTTGGAACAGCGAATATGGACAGAAGCAGAAAACAGAAAGAGACCACATTTATTTCGGAACAGTTTTGGAGCATATTCTTTTACAGAATCTGTGTGCGTTCTATGATGTAGGAGAGCATAATGAAATGCGTCTTCATGGTGCCGACTGGAATGATGCACTGGACATGGCATGGGAGAAGGGTGAAAGTGTTGCATTTACCTGTGCTTATGCCGGAAATTTGAGAAATATCGCAAAAACACTCCGTCAGTTGGAAGAAATCAGTGGAAGCAGCAAGATTGAAATTGCACATGAGATGGAAGATCTTCTTGCAGAAAGCGTGGAACTGTATGAAGATGCAGCACGTAAGCAGGCACTCCTTGCAGGATACGCAAAGAAATGTGAACATAATATCAGTGGAGACACAATTGTTGTAAGATTGGATCAACTTGCGGCTAATCTTGAGGGAAAAGCAGACTGGATGATGAAAAACATCCGTGCCAACGAATGGGTGAAGGATGGAGAAGATGGCTGGTTTAATGGCTATTATGATAACCATGGCAGAAAAGTAGAAGGCGTTATGGATGAAAGCGTGAGAATGATGCTGACCGGACAAGTATTTGCCATTATGAGTGGAACGGCAACAGAAGATCAGGTGGAATCTATCTGCAGGAGTGCAGACAAGTATCTTTATGATCAGAAAGCCGGCGGATACCGTTTGAACACAAACTTCCATGAGGAAAAATTTGACCTTGGAAGAATGTTTGGATTTGCTTATGGCGAGAAAGAGAATGGAGCAGTGTTCTCACACATGGCTGTTATGTACTCAAATGCATTGTACCAGAGAGGATTTGCAAAAGAAGGAAATAAAGTACTTCAGGCACTTTTAGATGCAGCAATGGAATTTGATAACAGTAAGATGTATCCTGGACTTCCGGAATATTTTGATAATCAGGGAAGAGGCCTCTATGCATATCTGACAGGCGCTGCAAGCTGGTATATGCTTACCATGATCACAGAAGTGTTTGGGGTGAAAGGAGATTGCGGTGACTTGAAGATCGCACCTGCACTTATGCCGGAACAGTATAATCAGGATGGAAAAGCAGTACTTAAGATGACATTTGCCGGAAGGAACTTTGAGATTATATTCTATAATAAAGAAAAGAAAGAATTTGATCAATTGAAGATCCAGAAAGCAGCTTGCGATGGAAAAGCATTAGAAATAACAGCTGAAAGGTGTACAGTACTTTCAAAGAGAGAGATTCAGATGCTTTCAGTGAAAGAGACACATAAGATTGAAATTGAATTAGCATAATCGACAGATTAAAAAAAGATAAAAATACTGTCAGAAAGAGAATTGCTTTCTGACAGTATTTTTTGTGGGAAAAACTGCGAATTCTTCTGTGAAGAAATCTGATTTTACCACATGCTTTTATAGTATTTGTCCCGGTACTTCTTTGGAGTGAGCCCGGTAAAGTTCTCGAATGTCTGGATGAAGTGACTCTGTGAAGAAAATGCAAGATAATTTGCGATATCTACAATTGATTTGTTTGAGTATCGCAGCAGATGAGTTGCTTTTTCTATCTTCTGTTCACGGATATAATCGCTGACAGAGACTCCCAGATTCTGCTTGAAAATGCGTGAAAGATAATTCGTGGAAAGTCCGGTGTGGTCAGCAAGAACCTGAATCGTGATTCTTTCTTTTATGTGACTGTAAATATAATCAACACATTGCATAACGGGTTTTGACAAAATGGAACTTTTTTTCTGAAGAATCATCTTACCTGTAAAATCCTTTGCCATCTCATGGTGAAGATCTGCAACCTGACGGATCGTTGTGCAGGAATCCATCTTCAGAATATAGAAGTCACTGAGCCTGTAAGCCTGCTCTGGTTCGAGCCCACCGTCGATACAATAACGGGTCAACATTGCAGTGGTGACAACAAAATGGTATTTTATATTAGTAAGCGCATTACGGGATAGAACACCCGTTCCTTCCATGCGAATAAATTCATCTTCGGAACAGTTTTTAATGACTGCTTCCATGTTGCCGGAGCGTACAGCATTATAGAAAGAATATTCTACAGTTGGTGATCTGTGAAGCGTTTCTAATTCGATGTTTTCGAGTTCTGTATTGTACCATTCATTAGATAAAGCCATAAAAAACCTCCTTTTTTATATTATGACACGAATTTGACATTTTGTTAAGATAAATAATATAATCGGAGGAAAAAAGATGGTATATTTAGTTCAACAACAAGAAAAGCATAGCAGAGTGCTTAGATAAAGGAGGATTTATAAATGAAAAAGAGAGTTGTTGCGATTCTTATGGCAACAGTAGTTGCTGTTGGATCACTTGCCGGATGTGGAAGCAAAGGGAAAAATGGCGGAGAGGCCAGTACAGAAGAAGGAAAGGTAATTAACATTTATTCTTGGAATGATGAGTTCCGTGAGAGACTGGAAGCTATATATCCTGAAGTTGAGTCAACATCCAAAGATGGAACTGTTACAACATTGAAAGATGGAACAGAGATCCACTGGATCATCAATCCAAACCAGGATGGTGTTTATCAGCAGAAACTTGATGAGGCACTTATGAAACAGGCAGATGCTGATACAGATGATAAAGTAGATATCTTCCTGTCAGAGACAGACTATGTATACAAATATACAGATGCTGAAGCAGACGCTGCAATGCCACTGAAGGATCTTGGAATTGATCCGGATAAAGATCTTGCAGATCAGTACGACTTCACAAGAACAACAGCATCTGATGCAGACGGAGTTCAGAGAGGATCTACATGGCAGTGCTGCCCGGGAACAATGGTTTACCGTCGTGATATTGCAAAAGAGGTATTCGGAACAGACGATCCGACTGCTGTAGGTGAAAAAGTAAAAGACTGGGCTACTATGAAACAGACAGCAGAAGAACTGAAGCAGAAAGGATATTATGCATTTGCTTCTTATGCTGATACATTCCGTCTCTATGGAAACAACATTTCTGATTCATGGGTAAAAGATGGAGACACAAAGGTTACAGTTGATCCAATGATCATGCAGTGGATTAATGATTCAAAAGAATGGCTGGATGCAGGTTACTTAAACCCGACAGTAAAAGGTCAGTGGAATGATGACTGGAACAAAGCAATGGGAAGCCAGTCCAAAGTATTTGCATTCCTCTTCCCGGCATGGGGTATTGATTTCACACTGAAACCGAACTGGGATGGAGAAAACGGCGTATGGGCAGTAACAAACCCACCGCAGGAATACAACTGGGGAGGATCTTACATCCATGTTGCAACAGGTACAGATAATCCGGAACATGCAAAAGACATTATCCTTGCTATGACAGCAAAAAAAGATAATCTGTTAAAGATCTCCCAGGATTACTCAGACTTTACAAATACAAAATCCGGTATGCAGGAAGCAGCAAACGATGATGCTACATATGGTTCAGAATTCCTTGGCGGACAGAACCCATTCCAGTACTTTGCACCAGTTGCTGAAAACATCAAGATCGCACCACTTTCCGCTTACGATCAGGGATGTGTGGAGTTGATCCAGAACGCATTCAGCGATTACTTCCAGGGCAAAGTTGACTTTGAGAAAGCAAAATCAAACTTTGAAACAGCAATTAAAGAACGTTATCCTGACATTACAGAGGTTGTTTGGCCAGAATAATGTCTGGAATGAACAGCTACTAACGCAAGGAGCTCTGTGACAGCAGAGCCCCTGCTCTGTTAGAAGATATTGTGGAAAGGAAGAACCATTATGAAGAAAAAGAAAAAAAGTATTGATTATGGAAAATGGGGATATATATTTATTCTTCCTTTTTTCTTAACATACATTATTTTCTCATTGATACCGTTGATCGATACAGTAAGGTATAGTTTCTTTGAATATTACCGCTCAGGAATTAAAGAGGTTGGACCGAATTTTATAGGAATGGCGAACTATGTGAGTCTTCTTCATTCAGATATGCTGAAATATGGAGCGAATACTTTAATTCTGTGGATGATCGGATTTATACCTCAGATTGTGATCGCGCTGGTACTTGCAGCGTGGTTCACTGATGTCCGATTAAAGATTAGAGGGCAGCAGTTTTTCAAAGTTGTCATTTATCTTCCAAACCTGATTATGGCATCTGCATTTGCATTGTTATTCTTTACAATGTTCTCAACAAATGGACCGATTAACTCAATTCTGATGTCAATCGGAATCCTGAAAAAACCGATTGATTTCCTTGGATCTGTATTTGGAACAAGATCGTTGATCGGATTTATGAATTTCCTGATGTGGTTTGGAAATACAACTATTATGTTGATGGCAGCAATCATGGGAATCAGTCAGGACGTCTTCGAGGCATCTGACCTGGATGGATGTAACAGTATCCAGAGATTCTTCTATGTTACACTGCCTTTGATCCGTCCAATTCTGGCATATACATTGATCACATCCATTATTGGCGGACTTCAGATGTTCGATGTTCCTCAGATCCTGACAAATGGACAGGGTAACCCGAACAGAACATCCATGACTCTGATCATGTTCCTGAACAGTCATCTGAAGAGCAAAAACTATGGAATGGCCGGTGCACTTTCTGTATATCTGTTTGTCGTAAGTGCAATCCTCTGTTTCTTTGTATATCGTATGACAAATGATAACGATCCGGATGGTTCTAAGAAAGCAACTAAGAAAAGAGCAAAAGCAGAAAGGAGAAAAAGATAATGAAATCAAAAACAAAGTCAAGTCGTGGACGTAGCATACTGGCACATACCGTATTGATTCTGTTATCTTTTATGTGTCTGTTTTTCTTCTATGTATTGATTATAAATGCAACACGTTCCCATGCAGATCTGCAGAAGGGATTCTCAGCACTGCCGGGAAAATATTTCTTTACAAATCTAAAAAATGTAGCGAATGACGGAAGCTTCCCGATGTTCCGTGGTATTTTGAACAGTTTGATCGTATCAGGGTGTTCAGCAGCATTATGTACCTATTTTTCAGCTTTGACAGCATATGGACTTTATGCTTATGATTTTAAAGCGAAAAAAGTAGCATTTACATTTATTATGGCAATCCTTGTTATGCCTACACAGGTTACAGCAATGGGATTCCTGAAATTGGTTACGAACATGGGAATGTATGATTCTCTGCTTCCATTGATCATTCCATCAATTGCATCACCGGCTGTATTTTATTTCATGTACAGTTATCTGCAGTCTTCCCTTCCGATTTCTCTTGTAGAAGCGGCAAGAATAGACGGATCCGGAGAATTTAGGACATTTAACCACATTGTTCTTCCAATCATGAAGCCGGCAATTGCAGTTCAGGCAATCTTTACTTTCGTTGGTTCCTGGAACAATTACTTCGTTCCGGCTTTGATCATTCAGTCAAAGAATAAGATGACAGTCCCGATCCTGATCGCAACACTTCGTGGAGCAGACTATATGAACTTTGATATGGGTAAAATCTATATGATGATCACAGTAGCAATCGTGCCGATCATTATTATATACCTGCTGTTGTCTAAATATATTATTGCAGGAGTTACTCTTGGTGGAGTAAAAGAATAATAAGAATTAAGGTGTTGGAGGAAAGCTGTCATTTAGTGGGCAGCTTTTTTCTTACAGTTGGTTTATTTAAGGAGATGTGTAAATGGAAACAAATTTGAAACACAGTGGAACAAGAAGTACAGAAGTTTGCCAGCGTGAAATAGATCATGCTGTGTTTGCACGTGAGGCAGCAGAAGAAGGAATTGTTCTGTTGAAAAACGAAGGACTGCTTCCATTAAAAAAAGATACAAAGATTGCACTTTTGGGGATTGGGGCAGAGAAGACGATTAAAGGTGGTACTGGTTCCGGAGATGTAAATAACAGAGAAAGTGTATCTATATATGCCGGAATGAAAGAGAAAAACGCGGTTATTGTAAGCGAGGAGTGGCTGAAAGATTATCACAACCGCTATGAGCAGGCGAGAACAGAGTGGAAGGAGCAGATCTTAGAAGCTGCAAAACATGTAGACAATCCGTTTGATGCCTATGCTGCCAATCCATTTGCCATGCCGGATGGCCGTGCGGTGACAAATGAAGATATCAAGGCTGCAGAAGCAGCGGTTTATGTTATAAGCCGTATTTCCGGCGAAGGAAAGGACAGAAGAAAAAGAAAAGGGGATTATTATCTGAGTGACCAGGAAGAAAAAGATCTGTATTTCCTGAACGAGCAGAAAATCCCAACTGTATTGATCATTAATGCAGGTGGACCGGTAGAACTTACTGACCTGCTGGCTGGAACAGAAAATATATGTGCGATCCTGAATATTTCCCAGCTTGGACAGGAAGGTGGAAATGCAGTTGCTGATATATTGTTTGGAGAATTTACACCAAGTGGAAAGCTGACAACAACATGGACAAAACGCTACGATGATTGTCCGGCAGCAGAGGAGTTCAGCTATTTGAACGGAAATCTTGAGACGGAAGAATATGCGGAAGGAATCTATGTTGGATACCGCTATTTTGACAGCTTTGGAATTGAACCATTATTTTCATTTGGTTATGGTCTGTCTTATACAGAATTTGACATTCGACTTTGCGGTATAAATACTGCTTCGAAAGGTGTGACAGTAACTGTTGAGGTAGAAAACACAGGAACAACATACAGCGGAAAAGAAGTTGTGCAGATTTATGCTTCTCTTCCTCAGGATGGAAGCAGAAAAGAATTCCGTCGTCTGGTCGGATATGAAAAGACAGAAGAACTGAAACCGGGAGAGAAAGAGATGCTGAATATTGTTCTTCCTGCAAAGGCGTTCGCAAGCTTTTGGGAAGAGCAGCAGGAGTGGAGAATCCAGGCAGGTGCTTATGGAATATGGATTGGAAACAGCTTGTCAGAGGCAAAACTTTCAGCGGGGGTAAAGGTATCTGCTGATGTAATGATGGAGAAAACAAAGAAACTGGAAGATCATAGTGAAGTCGTTGAAATCAAAGACTGTGCAGAAGAATTATGCAGACGCGCAGAAGAATGGACAGCACTGCTTGAGGAACTTCCGAACGTATCATTTGAACCAGAGGCAGAAGAAAAGAAAGTATGCAGATTTCCAGAAGAAACGGAGATTCCTGTAGAAGATTTGATTTCACTTCTGTATGGAAATATGTCTGAAATCAGAAGTACACTTGGAGCATCTGGAATTAAAGTGCCGGGAACAGCAGGAGAGACGAGTGAAGCACTGCTTGATCAATACGGAATCCCATCTTTGATCATGGCAGACGGACCGGCCGGAATCCGCCTGCAGCAAACTTATGAAGTAGACCGTGAGAAAGATACAGTTTATGGAACAGGTGTGCTTGGTTCACTTGAAAATGGTTATCTTGTTGGAAAAAAAGACCATGAGGGCGCAGAACGTTACTATCAGTATTGTACCGCATTTCCGGTAGGAACAGCACTTGCACAGTCCTGGAACAAAAAACTGATGGAACAGTTTGGACGGAAGGTTGCGGCAGAGATGGAAGAATTTCATATTAATCTCTGGCTTGCACCGGGATTGAATATTCACAGAAATCCGCTGTGTGGAAGAAACTTTGAATATTATTCAGAAGATCCATTTCTTGCAGGAACACTGGCAGCAGCGGTGACCAGAGGAGTTCAGAGCAGACCGGGATGTGGTGTTACAATCAAGCATTTTGCATGCAATAATCAGGAAGATAACAGAATGGGGGTTGATGCACACGTATCAGAAAGGACATTGAGAGAAATTTATCTCAGAGGTTTTGAAATTGCCGTGAAAGAGGGTGCACCAACTGCGATCATGTCTTCCTATAATCTGATCAATGGTGTGCATGCAGCAAACAGCAAGGACCTTTGTACAAGGATTGCACGTGAAGAGTGGGGATTTGACGGAGTTATAATGTCTGACTGGAATACAACAGTACCGGAGGATGGAAGCATTCCGTGGGTTTGTGTGGCAGCAGGAAATGATATTATTATGCCGGGGAATCCGGATGATGATAAAAACATTCGTGATGCGTATAAAGAAGGAAAACTTACAGAAAAAGAAATCCGTCTTTGTGCAAACAGAATCCTGAACCTGATTCGCAGATTAAGCTGATTGTGTCAATTTAGTTATTACGAGTCGGAGAATGGTTTGAAAAATTGGAGTATCTTGGATATACAGCCGGAGAAGTATGTTTTGAACGTATATTAACATTGATGCTGATTATGTTTGGAATTGTTAGTAGTGTTTGGTTTATATGGGCAGGAATTAAGGAATATAAGAAAATATGGGATGCTATATATAAAATGGTTCTTATTTCCAGTGCTTCTTTTATTGCTGTACTAGGGAATATGCTTCGTGAATTGATTCCTGTAAATTTGATCCTTTTCTTCATTTTTATCAATGTAGGATTCGTTTTACTGAGAAAATGCTATATATTCGCGCTTGTAAGAGAATAGAACTTTTGATAGAATAAATATGTTAAAATGTTTATTATTATCAGGAAGGAGCTACATAGGTGATGGTTATAAATTACAATGTCCAAGTAAGTCTGAACTGTGTACTTTTTCCTCAAAAAGAATATAGAAAATGCAGAGATTGAAGCCATTTTCAACTACTGAATATGTAGCTGGGAATGGCTTTTTGTAGTACTGGAATATTCATGAAAACAGATGCATATACAAAAAGACACTTGACAGACAGATAAGGAGAAAAAGGATAATGAGAGCAGAGCAGAGCATGAGTTGACGGGATTTCCGTCTATTGATAAGCCGTGGCTGAAATATTACAGTGAAGAAGCAATTCGTACACCACTTCCACAGAAAACGCTATATAGATATCTGTATGAAAATAATCAAAACCATATGAAATCCATCGCATTGAATTACATAGGTGCAGTTGCCAATATGGGATATTTATCTTTGTCAGAAGATGAGATTGTCCAGATGGTAGAAAAAACGAATTCAAAAGCGATTATTGTATTGGATATTGCAACAGAAAAAGTGATACATGTTCAGAAGCGGTTAACATCGGAGATGATGGTTATCCTTCCGGTAGAGTCCAGTATGCCATGGCTGATGAAGTCAATTTTGAAGCTAAAGAAAAAGAAACTTCCGAATGACGGAAAACAGGTACTAACTTATCCTTCATTTGTAAAAAAATATGCAGGGCAGAAACAGGCAGCAGAAGTTCTATGGGAAGATAATCAACCGGCAGTTCTGGTTTACACAAGTGGTACAACCGGAGAACCCAAAGGAGTAGTTCTGACAAATGATAATATTAATGCAGTGGTTTTTCAGTATCGTTATTCCGGACTGAAATTCAAAACAGGTGAAACAATCCTTGCATTCATGCCGCCTTTTTTTGCAATAGGATTTTGTTTGAATGTGCATATGCCGCTGGCTCTTGGACTGGAAGAAATTCTTGGCCCGAATCCAGACCCTGATGTAATTACAAAATTATATAAAAAATGTAGACCAAATCATTTTGTGGCAGCACCGACCAATATTCTTCAGATTATTGATGCCATGCAGGGAAAGTCCATGAGTCATTGTATCACATTGGCAGGCGGTGGAGAATCTATGACACCACAGCAGGAAGAAATGGTAAATACATATCTGGCAGAGCATGGTTCGGATGCAAAATATATTACCGGATACGGAATGACAGAATTTGCAGCAACGGTGACAACAGGATTGAACAATGTATATCGAGAAAATACACTGGGCATTCCGTTATGTAAGACAATTGTAAAAATTGTGGATACGGAGACGGGAAAAGAATTGTCGTATGGTGAAGTAGGTGAGCTGTGCTTCCATACACCAAGCCAGATGAAAGAATATTATCAGAATCCAAAAGAAACTGGCGAGACGATCCGTCAGCATGAGGATGGAATAAAGTGGATTCATACCGGAGATCTTGGATGGGTAGATCAGGATGGATTTGTCCATTTTAAAGGCCGCATGAAGCGCATTTACATGACACAGGGAGAAGATGGCACTTTATATAAGGTATTTCCGGCAAGAACAGAGATGGTTTTGATGGAACTGGAAAATGTGAAAAAATGTGCAGTTACGGTAAGAATGGAAGGAAAGCTTGTAAAAGAACAGATTACATATCTTGTATTGGATAAAAAAGCTGAGAAAGAAAATATTATGGAAACGGTGAGAGCGCATTGCAGAAAAATGCTGCCGTCTCATTCGGTTCCCGGAAAATACATTATATTAGATGAAATCCCGCTTACACAGAGCGGAAAGACAGATTACAGAGCATTGGAAAAGATGAAAAAAGATTGAGTTTGACAAAGGAGAATGAGAGAAATATGATTTCACAGACAGAGCATGAGCTGACGGGGTATCCGTCTATCGATAAGCCGTGGCTGAAATATTATAGCGAGGAAGCAATTAACGCAGAATTGCCGGAGTGTACAATGTATGACTTTGTCTATAAAAATAACAAAGATCATTTGGATGATATAGCAATAGAATATATGGGAAATAGGATTACTTATAAAGAATTGTTTGAAAAAACAGATAGAATAATAAAGGAATTTCTATCAATAGGAATTAGACCAGGGATGTTTGTGTGTATTTGTTCAGTAATTCTTCCGGAAGTAATTTACAGTATGTATGCGTTAAGCGCGATTGGAGCAGTTGCTAATTTCATAGATCCAAGAACAGATAAGCAGCAAATGAAAAAAATGATGGCAGATACACATGCAAAATATATGATTTCTCTTGATTTAGTATCAGAAAAAGTGAAAGAAGCAGTCAGTGACACAGAAATAGAAAAAATAATTTTAATTTCACCTGCCGATTCACTAAAAAGAGGTAAAAAATTGCTTTACCGAATAACTAATAAGAATATTTCGACAGCGGGATGTTTGAAGTGGTCAGAACTTTTTGAGAAGAGTGAAAAGGAAGCAGAACCCATATTGACAAATGGAAAGAATGTATGTGTTATGACTTATACCAGTGGTACAACAGGTATGCCAAAGGGAGTTATGCTTACAAACAATAATGTAAATGCTGTAGCTTTTCAATATAAAT
>JAXFTO010000032.1:0-3760 GCA_034176745.1 Bariatricus sp.
TATTGCAGCGATCGGGCTCAGTAAATCAAAGAAGATCGTGCGAGATGTGATGGAACAGGTGGATAATCTTCCGCTTATGAACCCGGAGATTGTCACGGCGATAGGGTTTATGCTTTTGTTCATCACTTTTAAAGTGGAGAAAGGCTATATGACCATGCTGCTTGCGCACATTGCATTTTGTATTCCCTATGTGATTTTGTCCGTAATGCCTAAGATCCGGTCGCTGGATCCGAACCTGGCAGATGCGGCCATGGATCTGGGGGCAACACCGTGGCAGGCACTGACAAAAGTCATTGTGCCGCAGATCACACCGGGAATCGTTTCCGGAGCGTTGATCGCATTTACGATGTCGGTAGATGATTTTATCATTTCCTATTTCGTGACCGGAAGTGGTGTAAAGAACTTAAGTATTATGGTGTATACCATGAGTAAACGAGTGAATCCAAGTATCAATGCGATCTCAACATTGGTCGTTGTGATTATTACGATTGCACTCCTTGTTATTAACGTTGTGCCGATGATCACAGCACGCAAAGCGAAAAAAGCAGATATCGGACGAAAGAAGATGATGATTCCGGCGATCGGTGCAGTCTGTGTGATTTTGATTATTGTGGGAATCTTCAGATTCGGCGGACAGGTAGGTGCGCGCCCATTTGAAGGTCAGACTCTCTATGTATACAATTGGGGTGAATACACGGGTGAAAATATTCTCTCTGATTTTGAAGAAAAAACCGGTGCCAAGGTGGTCATGGAGAACTTTGATTCCAATGAACAGATGTACATCAAGGTGGCAAACGGAGAAGCATATGATATTCTCGTGCCAAGTGATTATATGATCCAGAGGCTGATTGAGGAAGGTTACTTACAGGAGTTGGACTATTCCAAACTGGATTGCATGGATAAGCTTGTAGATGATGTGAAGAATCTGCCTTATGATCCGGGAAATAAGTATTCTGTTCCGTATTTCTGGGGAACCGTCGGTATTGTTTACGATAAAACGAAAGTGGATATCGCGGATCTGGAAAGAGAAGGATTTAACATTTTCCTGGATGAAAAATACAAGGGCGATATTTATCTCTACGACTCAGAACGAGATGAATTTATGATCGCTTTAAAAGCACTTGGTTATTCCATGAATACGGAAGATCCGGATGAACTGCAGGAAGCGTATGAATGGCTGGTGCAGTGCGTACAGACTATGGAACCGGAAATCGTAATGGATGAGATCATCGACAACATGGCACAGGGAAGAAAAGCGCTGGGACTTATTTATTCCGGTGATGCGACCTATGTCATGTCTGAAAATGAAGATATGGGATACTACCTGCCGGAGAGCGGAACGAACCTCTGGTCTGATGCAATGGTGATTCCGAAAAATGCCAAGAACCCGGAGCTTGCGCATGCATTTATCAATCATGTATGTGAATATGAAGGCGCATATGACAATTCCAGCTATGTCGGATATACTTCGGCAAATAAGGAAGTATTGGAAGATCTGTCCGGTGAAGGCGGCGATTTCGAAGGAATTGATGCATACATTCCGAGAAGCGGTTATGAACTGGATGAAGTATTCGTCTATAATGAAAATACGAGAAAAGAAATCAGCAATCTGTGGAGTAAGGTGAAGATTGCGGCTAGTAATGCGAATTAAGATAATGATTCAGAAGAGAATGCAGAAATAGACTTGCATTTCCTGAGTGGTTATGTTACGATGACGATAGTTAAAGAAGAATCCGGTTTACTGACGGAGAAAGCGTGGAGTACCACGGGGGAGCCGGATTCTGGAACGCCGACCGTCTGGGCAGCATATGTATTTTACATGTGTTGCCCTTTTTGTTCCTCTTTAACCGGAGATTTATCTTGAATTTAACAACAAAACACATTTTGGCAGCATTTACCTGCAAAAGAAGAAGGGAGAAAAACATGGGATTCAAATCAGATATTGAAATCGCACAGGAATGTCAGATGTCACCGATCACTGAAATTGCGGCAAAGGCAGGCATTGATGACAAATATTTAGAGCAGTATGGAAAATATAAAGCAAAGATTGACTATAATCTTTTAAAAGAAAGTGATAAAAAAGATGGTAAATTGATCCTTGTTACGGCAATCAACCCGACGCCGGCAGGAGAAGGAAAGACAACCACGACGATCGGTCTTGCTGATGGTATGCAGAAGCTTGGCAAGAATGTTATGGTCGCACTTCGTGAGCCATCCCTTGGACCTGTATTTGGAGTAAAAGGCGGGGCAGCCGGCGGCGGATACGCGCAGGTTGTTCCGATGGAGGACATCAACCTTCATTTCACAGGAGATTTCCATGCAATCGGCGCAGCGAATAACCTTCTTGCAGCAATGATCGACAATCATATTTACCAGGGAAATGAACTGAATATTGATCCAAGAAAAATAACCTGGAAACGTTGTGTGGATATGAACGACCGTCAGCTTCGTTATGTGGTAGACGGACTTGGCGGAAAACCGAACGGAACTCCGCGTGAAGACGGATATGACATTACCGTTGCTTCTGAAATTATGGCAGTTCTTTGTCTTGCGAAAGACATTACTGATTTAAAAGAACGTCTCTCCCGTATCATCATCGGATACACCTACGGAAAGATCGCAGATCAGAAGCCGGTAACGGCAGGGGACCTTCATGCTGAAGGAGCTATGGCAGCACTGCTTAAGGATGCTTTGAAACCGAACCTGGTACAGACACTCGAGAAAGTTCCGGCGATTGTACACGGTGGACCATTTGCAAATATTGCTCACGGATGTAATTCTGTAACAGCTACAAGAATGGCAATGAAGCTGGCTGATTATGCAATCACAGAAGCAGGATTCGGTGCGGATCTCGGAGCAGAGAAATTTCTTGATATCAAATGCCGTATGGCAGGAATCAAGCCGAATGCAGTTGTTATTGTTGCAACAGTGCGTGCTCTGAAATACAACGGCGGTGTTGCGAAAGCAGATCTCAATAACGAAAATCTGGAAGCATTGGAGAAAGGTCTTCCGAATCTTCTGAAACATGTAAGTAATATTAAAAATGTTTATAAGCTTCCGTGCGTCGTTGCAATCAATGCATTCCCGACCGATACAAAGGCTGAGCTCGATCTGGTTGAAGCAAAATGTAAAGAGCTTGGCGTCAATGTCGCACTTTCTGAAGTATGGGCGAAAGGCGGCGAAGGTGGCGTGAAGCTTGCAGAAGAAGTGATTCGTCTTGCGGAAGAACCGAATGATTTCTCATATTCTTATGAACTTGAGGGAAGTATCGAAGATAAACTGAATCAGATCGTTCAGAAGATTTATGGTGGAAAACGTGTTGTTCTTACTGCTCAGGCACAGAAACAGGCAAAAGAACTGGAGGCTCTCGGCTTTGGAAACTGCCCGATCTGCGTGGCTAAGACCCAGTACAGTCTGACAGATGATCCGACGAAACTTGGCGCTCCGACGGATTTTGAAGTTACGGTTCGTAACTTGAAGATTTCTGCAGGTGCAGGATTTATTGTTGCACTTACCGGTGAGATCATGACAATGCCGGGGCTTCCGAAAGTTCCGGCAGCAGTAAGAATTGATGTGGATGAGACCGGAAAGATTACGGGGCTGTTCTAGATTAGTGTATGTTATCAAGATGAAAAACGGGCGGAAGATTGAATCTTCCGCCCGGATTTTTACTCGGCCAAAACTCCATCCATAAATGCAATGATTCCTGCTTCAACCTCGTCTTTTATATCCGCATAGTTATGGATCTCATGACGGTATC
>JAXFTO010000033.1:0-5232 GCA_034176745.1 Bariatricus sp.
AGAAAAGCATAAAGGATGTAGTTGTGGAGAATATTTGTTATGATTAGAAAGTTGCTGAACGGAGATATCGATAGAGTTGCTGACATATGGTTAAAGACAAATCTGAAAGCACATTATTTTATTTCCAATCAATACTGGAAAAGTAATTATGAATTAGTGAAAGAAATGATGTCACAATCCGAAGTCTATGTGTATGAAGATGATAAAATGATTCAAGGATTTGTAGGACTAAATGCTGAATATATCGAAGGTATTTTTGTCTCCGATGAAATGCAGTCATGTGGCATAGGTAAGCTTTTATTAGATTATGTTAAAGATAAAAAAGTTAGCTTACGATTAAATGTATACCAGAAGAATGCCAGAGCAATTTCTTTTTACCAAAGAGAAGGGTTCATTATTCAATGTGAAGGCTTGGATGAAGCTACTGGTGAAAAAGAGTACACTATGCTATGGAAACGAAAATAGAAATCGGGATTTGTTAAGTTGGTAGTAAATTTTTGCAATAATGAAGGTAAAGGAGAGCATTTTATGAGTACAAGAAAGACGATAGGAGGGGCTTTGGGAGCCATCATTGTATTGATAGTAGCTCAAATATTAGCTCAGTTAGTGGCAAGTTTGTTTGTTTTGGTTAAAATTCCAGAAGGTATATGCAATATTATAGCAGGAATTATATATGTTGGATTAGCATTTGTTTTAAGTGAATTATTTTCAAAAAGACTACTTAAAATAAAAATAGAAAATTTGGGAATGCCAAAATTTTCAATTAAAGCTAAATGGATTATTGTAGGTGTATTATTACCTGTGACAGTAAAAGTGGTTTATCTTTTTTTCTTTTCTGGAAAGTACGTTTCTTCTGGAATGAATAGTAATCAGATTTTTTCAACACTGAGTGCTGGTATTGTTTTTACAGGCATAGCCGCTGGTTTTGTTGAAGAAATGGTTTTTCGTGGAGTTATTCTAAATCTGTTAAAAGAGAAATGGAATATTAAAGTAGCTGTATTAATTCCATCAGTTTTATTTGGATTAGTACATATTATAGGAATGGATTTTTCCATTATAAGTAGCCTGTTGGTTCTTATTGCTGGAACAATGGTGGGAATAATGTTCTCAATGGTTGCTATTGAAAGTGGTTCTGTTTGGAACAGCGGAATTGTCCATTCACTTTGGAATATTTTAATTATTGGCGGCGGTTTATCAATAAGCGAAAAGGCAGATGAATATTCGGTTATGACATATGTACTTGATTCAAAAGACTTTGTTTTCACTGGTGGAGAATTTGGAATTGAATCATCAATTATTGCACTATTAGGTTATGTTATAGTTACTTTAGCAGCAATATGTATGATTAAGAAAAAAGCAAAAGTGTAATAAATATCAAAAAACAAAATCCAGTTTGTTGAACTGAATCCGAAAAGCATTAGGGCGCAGCATCGGAACCATCTTCTTTTTGTTGTTTACCTATAATAACGATTGGAGTAGTCGATTATAGACACTGCAATTAAAAAAATCTGAAAATATATTTATCAACATTACATAAAAGTGTGTAGATGCACATAAAATGGGAATACATATTGAAATTCAGGTCGTTCTATGATAGAATCTCATTGCTAAAAAGTGTGCAGATGCACGGAAATGGGGAGTGTGATAATGGAAATAAAAAGAGACGCTTACCTACAGCAGCTGATTGAGCGAAAAGATAATGGAATGATAAAGGTGATTACCGGCATCCGTAGATGTGGCAAATCCTTTTTGCTGTTTACCATCTTCAAGAGATATTTATTGGAGAACGGAGTTGATGCTGATCATATTATTGAAATTGCATTGGATGGTATTGAGAACGAGGAATTGAGAGATCCCAAGGTGTGCTTTAGGTTCATCAAGGATGCTGTGAAAGACGATGGAAAATATTATCTTCTTCTGGACGAAGTGCAGTTCATGCCACGATTTGAGGAAGTGCTGAACAGCCTGCTCCGCATGAGCAATATTGATGTATATGTCACCGGAAGTAATTCCAAGTTCCTGTCCAGCGACATAGTAACTGAGTTCCGTGGCAGAGGTGATGAGATTAGAATCTATCCCCTCTCCTTTGCAGAGTTTTATTCTGCCTATGATGGTGATTATGATGATGCCTGGGATGACTACATGATCTACGGAGGATTGCCGCAGGTCGTGGGTTTCCAGAGCGAACGACAGAAGGCAGACTATCTGAAAAATATCTTTGCAAATGTCTACCTGAAGGATGTTATTGAAAGAAATAAGATTCAGAGCGTGGATGAGATTGGCATTCTGGTTGATGTGCTTGCATCTGCAATCGGCACACCGACCAATCCTTCAAAGATTGCCAATATTTTTTCCAGCGAGCGTCAGATGACTTATACAAATAAAACTATCTCCAATCATATCGACCATTTGGCAGATGCCTTTTTGATTTCCAAGGCAAGTCGTTACGATATTAAGGGAAGAAAGTATATCGGTGCAAATTTGAAATACTACTTTACTGATTTGGGGCTGAGAAATGCCCGTCTGAATTTCAGACAGCAGGAGCCTACTCATATCATGGAGAATATTGTTTATAACGAGCTGCTGATTCGTGGATACAATGTTGATGTGGGTGTTGTGGAGATATTCGATAAGGACAAAGATGGCAAGCGTGTCCGCAAGCAGCTGGAGGTTGATTTTGTGGTAAACCAAGGCAACCAGAGATACTATATTCAGGTTGCTTATGACATGACTTCAGAAGAAAAGCAGACTCAGGAGTTCAATTCGCTGCGTAATATCCCGGACTCTTTCAAGAAGATTGTCATTGTCAATGGCAGCAAGAAACCTTGGAGAAATGATGAAGGATTTGTCATTATGGGAATGAAGTATTTCTTGCTGAATGCGAATAGCCTGGAATATTAGTTGTTTTGAGCTCTTTATGTATAGAAACGGTCAATTCTTGGATTTCGAGAGTAATTCTGAGTTTTTGGGGTGGTATTCTTACTGTCGTAACCTTAGAATAAAGGTATGCAAAGCAAACAACCCCATGGGATTATAGCATTCTTGACCTGGGAGGGGTTGCCATCATTTATGCATATCATGTACAGCGGATGGAACTCAGAGTGCGACATGAACTGGAGAGCGTACAGAGTATCTTACATAATCAGTATGTACAGTACAAACAGTCCCAGGAAGCAATGGAAATCATAGAGTATAAATATCATGACCTGAAGCATCATATCCTGGCACTTCGCGCGGAGGACAACACACAGGAAAGGAATGCCTATCTGGATAAAATGGAAGAAGAGATCTAGAATTATGAAGCCCAGAACAAGACCGGTAACCGTGTTTTGGACACACTTCTCACTGCAAAGAATCTGTACTGCATGAAAAACAACATTTCCATGACTTGCGTTGTAGACGGCCCGCTTTTTGACTTTATGGATGTCATGGATATCTGCTCTATTTTCGGAAATGCACTGGATAATGCAATCGAGTATGAAAAACAGATTCCGGATAAAGAAAAACGTTTGATTCATGTTACCGCATTCTCACAGAAGAATTTTCTGATCACACGGTTTGAGAATTATTGCGAAGATTCACTTGCATTTGATGAGAACCTTCCGGTTACGACAAAAGGAGATGCCAGATTCCATGGATATGGGCTGAAGAGTATCCGATATACGGTGCGAAAATACGGTGGAGAGGTGGACGTTCGATGCCAGGGCTTTTGACCCCAGTATCGTGGCAAAAGCAACGTCCCTACTTCTCCCTCTAGCCACGCATCACTTCGTATGCGCTTTTTTCGCGGATCTGTTTCAGATAATCACATACGGCTGCTTCGAATCCATCCAGCTGTGTCAGATCTTCTCCCCAGAAATCCGTATTGGTACATACTGCATGTACCAGATCTTCTACAGAATCATTTTTATTTTCTGCATAGAATTCCAGAACGGCTCTGTCATCTTTTACCGTATAATCATTTCCTTTTCTGCTTGCCACAAGTCCGTCCTCTGTCAGGGTATGGCCATTGTAGAATGCGATATAGAAGGCAAAAGAAGCGGTAATGCATGCCGGAAGAGTTCCTTTGCGTTTAATGTATTCTTTCAGTGACGGCATCACGCGTGCTCTCCACTTGGAAGTAGAATTTAAGGAAATTGCCATCAATGCATGGTCGATGAACGGATTTTTGAAACGTTCGGTCACGGCTGCGGCAAAGTCTTCCAGCTCTTTTCCGTTGTCATCGATCAATTCGCAGGCAGAGACTCATCCGGAGTATACAGGAGCGGTTGCATTTAAAGAATACATTGAATCTGAATTAGGTGATAAATATGAAGTTCAGATTTTTCCGAATGAACTTCTAGGATCACAGACCAAGGCAATCGAACTGACACAGACGGGTGCCATTGATTTTACGATCGCCGGGACACCGAATCTGGAAATCTTTGCGGACGTATACGAAATGTTCAGTATGCCATATTTATTTACCTCTGAAGAAGCATACTTTGCCGCAATGAACGATACGGACTATATGAATGAAGTATATGCTTCTACAGAAGAGACCGGACTTCAGGTTGTTACCTGGTATAATGTAGGAACAAGAAATTTTTATGCGAAAAAAGAAATTGAAACACCGGAAGATCTGAAAGGACTGAAGATCCGTGTACAGCAGAGCCCTGCCAGCGTGAAGATGGCACAGGCATTTGGTGCAGCGGCATCTCCGATGAGCTTTGGAGAAGTGTACACTGCTATTCAGCAGGGGGTGATCGACGGAGCCGAGAATAATGAACTTGATCTCACCGATAATAAGCACGGTGAGGTGGCGAAATATTTCACCTATTCCAGACATCAGATGATTCCGGATGTTATGATTGCAAATTATAAATTCCTCAATGGTCTCAGTGAGGAAGAAAGGGAAGTGTTCGAAGAAGCTGCAAGACGTTCCACAGAAGTTGAACTTGCAGAATGGGAAGAGAAAGTTACAGAGGCGAAGAAGATCACCGGCGGCGCAAGCGATCGTGAGAAATTCCAGAAATGGGCAGAGACACTTGAGATGGCGATTGGAAACCCACTGTATCACTGGAGCCATCTGGAACTCCAGAGATATTTCGGATACACCGGTCATCTCTGCGGAGAAACAGCAGAAGAAGTATGGAACCTCTGCAATGAAAAACTTCAGCAGGACGATATGACGGTCCGGAATATTATCCGTAAATCGAATGTAAAATTGATCTGTACAACGGATGATCCGGT
>JAXFTO010000034.1:0-20506 GCA_034176745.1 Bariatricus sp.
CGATCTTTATAAGAATTTTAAGGAGGTGTAACCTATGTCAATTTGTCCAAAGAATAAATCTTCCAAAGCAAGAAGAGACAAGAGAAGAGCGAACTGGAAAATGAGCGCACCGAATCTTGTAAAATGCAGCAAATGTGGAGCACTTATGATGCCACACAGAGTATGTAAAGCTTGCGGAAGCTACAACAAAAAAGAAATCGTTACTGTTGACTAATAGTGATGTGAAACATGAGGAAGGATTCCAAGATTGGAATCCTTCTTTTTTCTATTGATTTTTAGAAAAATGTCTAGTAGAATAGTTTTTAGTTGCAGAGCATGCTCGGATTTAGACAGTTATGTCTTGTTATGAGTGTGCCGGGAGGTAGCCATATGAAGGAAATAACAAAGATCGTTGTGGATGCGATGGGTGGAGACAATGCGCCGAAGGAGATTGTCAAAGGTGCAGTGGAAGCCGTTCAGAAGCGCGATGATATTCAAGTAATCCTGACAGGAAAAGAAGAAGTCATAGCAGACGAACTTGCCGGATATACTTACAACAAAGAACAGATTACCATTGTGAATACAACAGAGGTGATCGCTACAGCAGAACCGCCGGTTATGGCAATCCGTAAGAAGAAGGATTCGTCTATTGTAGTAGGACTTAAGATGGTGAAAGAGCAGAAGGCAGATGCATTTGTATCGGCAGGAAGCTCCGGAGCAGTTCTTGCCGGAGGGCAGCTTCTGGTTGGAAGAATCAAGGGAGTCGAAAGACCTCCGCTTGCACCGCTGATTCCGACAGAGAAAGGATTCTCGCTCCTCATTGACTGTGGAGCGAATGTGGATGCCAGACCATCCCACCTGGTACAATTTGCCAAGATGGGATCCATTTATATGGAACATGTAATGGGAATCAAGAACCCGAAGGTCGGCATTGTCAATATCGGTGCAGAGGAAGAAAAGGGAAATGCACTTGTGAAGGAGACATTCCCGCTTCTTAAGGAATGTAAGGATATCAATTTTACGGGAAGTATTGAAGCAAGAGAGATCCCGCACGGTCAGGCAGATGTCATCGTATGCGAGGCATTTGTCGGAAATGTTATTCTGAAACTTTATGAAGGTGTCGGTTCCGTTCTGATCAGTAAGATGAAGAAGGGAATGATGACAAGCCTCCGCAGCAAGATTGGCGCACTTCTTGTGAAGCCGGCACTGAAGTCCACGATGAAGGATTTCGATGCCAGTGAATATGGAGGCGCACCGCTGCTTGGACTGAACGGACTGGTTGTTAAGACCCACGGAAGTTCCACTTCCAAAGAGGTATGTAATTCAATTTTACAGTGCGTGACATTTAAGGAACAGCGTATCAATGAGAAAATCAAAGAATGTATTCAGGCTGGTAATGATACGGCCAATATGTAAGGAAAGAAAGGGCAACAGTTATGGAATTTGAGAAATTAAAAGAAATTATCGCCGATGTATTAGGATGCAACCCGGATACGATTACTCCGGATACAACTTTTGTAGACGATCTGGGAGCAGATTCCTTGGATATTTTCCAGATTATTATGGGAATTGAGGATACTTTTGATATTGAAATTGATAACGAAGATGCGGAGAAAATTGCAACCGTAGGTGATGCGGTTGAGCAGATCAAGAACGCAACTAATTAGGCATAATGGTGAAAAAGCCCGTCAAGGGCTTTTTCTATTAAAAGAGGGTAATATGGAAAGAAATCTAAACGAATTAGAAAGTAGTATAGGGTATAAATTTAAGAATGACAGGCTATTGCGTCACGCGATGACGCACAGCTCTTATGTGAATGAGAAGCGCCTTAAGAAGACAGACTGTAATGAACGTCTGGAATTTCTGGGAGATGCAGTGCTGGAACTGGTCTCAAGTGAGTATTTATTTTTTGAAAATAAGACAAGACCGGAGGGTGAACTGACGAAGATGCGGGCAAGCATGGTGTGTGAGCCGTCTTTGGCATTTTGTGCACGTGATCTTGACCTGGGAAGTTTTCTTCTCCTGGGAAAGGGAGAAGAGGCAACCGGTGGAAGGAAGAGAGATTCTGTTACATCCGATGCACTGGAAGCATTAATTGGTGCAATTTATTTGGATGGTGGTTTTGCTAATGCAAAAGAGTTTATTTTAAAACATGTTCTTAATGATCTGGAAGGAAAGAGGCTCTTTTATGATAGCAAGACTATCCTGCAGGAAATTGTTCAGGGCAATATCGATCAAGGAATTACCTATCATCTGATCGACGAAGTGGGACCGGATCATAATAAGTCCTTCAAGGTGGAAGTCCTGATCGGTGATACGAGTTATGGTATGGGAACAGGGCGTACCAAGAAAGCTGCGGAACAGGAAGCTGCTTATCATGCAATTCTGAAACTGAAAAAGAGGAAGGCTTAGCAGGTGAAGCATGTATTTAAAAAGTATTGAAATACAGGGGTTCAAGTCATTTGCCAATAAGATCGTATTTGAATTTCATAATGGGATAACCGGCATCGTAGGCCCGAACGGCAGTGGGAAGAGTAACGTATCGGATGCGGTGCGCTGGGTTCTTGGAGAACAGAGGGTAAAGCAGCTTCGAGGCGGAAGCATGCAGGACGTTATTTTTTCGGGAACGGAGAACAGGAAGCCCTTAAGCTATGCGTCCGTTGCCATTACCCTTGATAATTCCGACCATAAGCTTCCGGTTGAATTTGAAGAAGTGAAGGTCACAAGAAAGCTGTACAGATCCGGGGAAAGTGAGTATCTGATCAACGGAAGCGCCTGTCGGTTGAAGGATATCAATGAGATGTTCTACGATACCGGTATCGGTAAGGAAGGGTATTCGATCATCGGACAGGGACAGATCGATAAGATCCTGAACGGTAAACCGGAAGAGAGAAGAGAACTGTTTGATGAGGCTGCAGGCATTGTAAAATTCAAGAGACGGAAGAATATGTCTCTTAAGAAGCTGGATGAAGAACAGCAGAATCTTGTCCGTGTAAATGATATTTTAGGAGAGCTGGAAAAGCAGTTCGGACCGCTTAAGAAACAGTCTGAGACCGCGAAGATTTACCTGCAGAAGAAGGAAGAATTGAAGCGGTATGATATTAATATGTTCCTGATGGAGACCACACGGCTTAAGGAACAGATGAAAGAAGTCGAAGAGAAGCTTTCTATCGCATGTGGCGAACTTTCTGAAGCAAATCAGAAATATGCCGATATGAAGACCGAGTATGAGAATATTGAAAACCAGGTCGATGAGATTGATGCCTCTATAGAAACAACAAAGAACCAGCTAAGTGAGACCACTTTGTTAAAGCAGCAGCTGGAGAACCAGATCGAGCTTTTGAAAGAGCAGATCAAGAGTGCGCGTATGAATGATGAACATTATGCGCAGCGTGCAAAGGCGATTTATCTGGAGTTGGAAGAGAGACAGAAACAGAAGGGTACTCTTGCAAAACAAAGAAAAGAGATTTTGACAAAGCTTCAAGGAGAAGAGAAGAAACAGTCGGAAGCGAAAGAAAATCTGATTGAAGTACAGTCAAGAATTACCGGAATCACGGCACAGATCGAACGGCATCAGTCGGAGATCATGGAAGTGCTGAACAACCGTGCATCGACAAAGGCGAAGATCCAACACTATAATACCATGATGGATCAGATCAAGTTCCGGCGAGCACAGATTTATAAGAAGCTGGTTGAGGTGGAAAGCGATGCGCAGAGGCAGCTGGATGAGCGCCGTACTTATGAAGACGAATTAAGAAAGATTTCCAATAAGATTGCCGATTCTGTAGAACAGGTTAAAGATTATGAGTCCGAGATCGAAGATCTTCAGAAAGAGATTTCACAGAAGAATGATAAGCTGAGAATCGGACAGACTGCATTTCACAGGGAACAGTCCAGACTCGAATCGCTCAAGAATATTACGGAAAGATACGACGGATATGGTAACAGTATCCGCAAGGTCATGGAGAAGAAGAATACGGTTCCGGGACTGTTAGGCGTCGTGGCAGATATCATTAAAGTGGAGAAGAAGTATGAAATCGCCATCGAGACGGCACTTGGAGGAAGTATTCAGAATATTGTCACTTCGGATGAAGAGACTGCAAAGCAGATGATCGGTTATCTTAAGCAGAATAAATTTGGAAGGGCGACCTTCCTTCCACTTACAGCCATCAGGCCTGCACAGGGCTCTGTCAGAGAAGAGGTGCTCCGTGAAAAAGGGGTAATCGGAATCGCGGATACACTGGTAAATGTGGCGCCAAAATTTGAGAAGCTTTCCAGCCATCTTCTTGGAAGGACGCTGGTTGTGGATCATATCGATACCGGAATCACTCTCGCAAGGAAGTACAATCAATCCCTTCGAATCGTGACTCTGGAAGGAGATTTGATGAATCCGGGCGGTGCCATGAGCGGTGGTGCCTTTAAGAACAGCAGCAATCTCTTGAGCAGAAGGCGTGAGATTGAGGAATTTGAAAAGACGGTCCGCCTTTTGGAAAAAGAGATGAAAGAAGCGCAGGCTGAGCTGGATATTTCCCGCGAAAAGCGTACAAAACTATATGCAAAGGTGGAAGAGATCCAGCAGAACCTTCAGAAAGATTATGTCATTCAGAATACAGCGAAGATGAATCTTGACCAGGTGACTGCAAGGCAGAGGAATACCAAAGAGAATACGGAAGGAATGTATAAAGAGAGAGCAGAACTGGAGCGCCAGGTACATGAGATTGAGGAGAATCAGGAATCAATCCAGGTTGAACTTGAGACAAGCGAGCTGCTTGAAAAGGAACTTTCTGAAAAGGTCGATGCACTTCAGATGCAGCTTGAAAAAGAGCGAAGCGATGAAAGCATTGCCGTTCAGAAAAATGAGAACATTCATCTGAACTTTGCTGCATTGGAACAGAAGAGTGATTTTATCAAAGAAAATTCAGTTCGAATAGATGAGGAAATTGCGAAATTTACAGAAGAGCTCGCTGTGCTGGCTGCAAATAAAGGCGAATCTTCCGAGGAAATCAGTGAAAAAGAACGCCAGATCGAAGGAATCCGTAAGACGATCGAGGATTCGGCAGAATTATTTGTGGAACTGAATCAGAAGATTGAAGAAGCGCGCACAACAAGAGAACAGCTGAACCAGAAGAATAAGGCATTCCTTGGAAGACGTGACGAGCTCTCCAGACATATGTCAGATCTGGACAAGGAAGTTTTCCGTCTGAACAGCAAAAAAGAAAGCTGCGAGGAAGCATCAGAGAAGCAGATCAACTACATGTGGGAAGAATATGAGCTTACGTATAACAGAGCACTTGAGATCAGGGATGAGAATCTTACTGATCTTGCCGAGATGAAAAAACGGATCCATGAATTAAAGAGTGAGATTAAAGCACTTGGTTCTGTCAATGTCAATGCGATCGAAGACTTTAAGAATCTGGCAGAGCGTTATGAATTCTTAAAGGGACAGCATGATGATCTTGTGGAAGCGGAGGCAACCTTAAAGAAAATCATTGAAGAGCTTGATGAGGCGATGCGAAAACAGTTTACCGAGCAGTTCGCGCTGATCGCCAAAGAATTTAACCAGGTATTTAAAGAGCTTTTTGGCGGCGGAAAGGGTACCTTAGAGCTTCTGGATGACGAAGATGTTCTGGAAGCAGGAATTAAGATCATTGCCCAACCGCCCGGAAAGAAACTGCAGAATATGATGCAGCTTTCTGGTGGGGAAAAGGCGCTTACCGCAATTGCATTACTTTTTGCGATACAGAATCTGAAACCGTCACCGTTCTGTCTTCTCGATGAGATAGAGGCAGCGCTGGATGATTCCAATGTAACCAGATTTGCACAGTATTTGCATAAATTAACAAAATACACACAGTTTATCGTAATCACACACAGACGAGGTACCATGACAGCTGCGGACAGGCTTTATGGTATCACGATGCAGGAGAAGGGTGTATCTACATTAGTTTCGGTTGATCTTCTTGAGGATCAGCTTGACAAGTAGAAGAGGAGGAATTTTATGGCTGAAGAAAAAATGGGATTTTTTAAACGTCTTGTCTCAGGACTTACAAAGACGAGAAATAATATTGTATCCGGAATCGACAGTATTTTCCATGGCTTTTCCAAGATTGATGAGGAATTTTATGAAGAACTGGAAGAAATCCTGATCATGGGAGATCTGGGAGTGAAGGCGACATACGCCATTCTGGAAGATCTTCGGAGGAAAGTAAAAGAACAGCATATCAAAGAGCCGATTGAGTGTAAACAGCTTCTGATCGACAGCATCAAAGAACAGATGTATGTCGGTGAAACGGCTTACGAATTTGAAGAGAAAACTTCGGTCGTGCTGGTGATCGGCGTGAACGGTGTCGGAAAGACAACGACGATTGGAAAGCTTGCCGGCAAATTAAGAGATCAGGGGAAGAAAGTAGTGCTTGCGGCAGCAGACACATTCCGTGCGGCAGCAGGAGAGCAGCTTAGGGAATGGGCGAACCGTTCCGGAGCTGACCTGATCGGAGGACAGGAGGGAGCTGACCCGGCGGCAATTGTTTATGATGCGGTGCAGGCTGCAAAAGCGAGAAAAGCCGACGTACTTCTCTGCGATACAGCCGGAAGACTCCATAATAAGAAGAATCTGATGGAAGAATTAAAGAAGATCAACCGCGTGCTGGAAAGAGAATACCCCGAAGCTTACCGCGAGACACTGGTTGTACTGGACGGAACGACAGGACAAAATGCACTTGCCCAGGCAAAGGAATTCAGCGATGTCGCTGACATTACCGGAATTATTCTTACGAAAATGGATGGTACTGCCAAGGGAGGAATTGCTGTGGCAATCCAGGCAGAACTTGGCATTCCTGTTAAATACATCGGTGTGGGAGAAACAATTGACGATTTACAGAAATTCGATTCGGAGCAGTTTGTAAATGCGTTATTTACGACAGAAGAAGGAGAAGAGACATGCTAACATTAGAGAAATTTGAAGAAGCAAGTGAGATAGTAAAAAAAGTCACAAAACCGACGAAGCTGGTATACAGTGAGCATTTAAGCTCTCAGACCGGTGCGAAAGTATATCTGAAGCCGGAAAATATGCAGTATACAGGTGCGTATAAATTAAGAGGTGCCTATTATAAGATCAGCACACTTTCTGAGGAAGAGCGTCAAAGAGGTCTGATCGCAGCTTCCGCCGGAAATCACGCACAGGGAGTTGCCTACGCGGCAAGGGCTTTTGGATGCAAGGCAACGATCGTCATGCCGACAGTAACACCGCTTATCAAAGTAAACCGCACCAAGAGTTACGGAGCAGATGTTGTACTTTACGGAGATGTTTATGATGATGCATGTGCGAAAGCTTACGAACTTGCGGAAGAACATGGATATACCTTCGTGCACCCGTTTGACGACCTGGATGTGGCGACCGGCCAGGGAACCATAGCCATGGAAATCGTGCAGGAGCTTCCGACCGTAGACTATATTTTCGTACCGATCGGGGGAGGCGGTCTGATCACGGGTATCTCTACCCTTGCCAAGATGCTGAATCCGAAGATTAAGGTTATCGGAGTGGAGCCGTCCGCTGCCGCAAGTATGAAGGCAGCAGTTGCCGAAGGGCATGTGGTAACACTTCCGAGCGCCAATACGATTGCTGACGGTACCGCTGTTAAGACGGTAGGAGAGAAGAACCTTCCGTATGTTATGGAAAATGTAGATGACATTCTGACTGTAGAAGACGATGAGCTTGTAGGCGCATTTCTTGATATGGTGGAAAATCATAAGATGATAGTAGAAAATTCCGGACTTCTGTCTGTTGCAGCATTAAAACAGATGGATCTGACCGGTAAAAAGGTTGTCTGTATCTTAAGCGGCGGCAATATGGATGTAATCACCATGTCTTCTGTTGTACAGCACGGATTAATCCAGAGAGACCGTATTTTCTCTGTATCTGTTCTTCTTCCGGACAAACCGGGTGAGCTGGTGCGTGTGGCTCAGACAATTGCAAACGAACAGGGTAATGTCATCAAGCTTGAACATAATCAGTTTGTAAGCATCAACCGAAATGCAGCAGTGGAACTTCGTGTGACATTGGAAGCATTTGGAACAGATCATAAACAGAGAATCATCCAGGCATTAGAGCGTGAAGGATTCAGACCAAAAATGGTAAGTGCGAAATTATATTAAAGGGTGATAAGCATGGAAAACGTCAGAATACCAAAAGCAGGAGAGTGTTACAGGCACTTTAAGGGGAATCGTTATCAGGTGCTTGTGGTCGCAAGACATACGGAAAGAGAAGAAGAACTGGTTGTCTATGAGGGACTTTACGGAAACCATCCGGTTTATGCAAGACCTCTTGAGATGTTTCTTGAAAAGGTTGACAAGCGGAAATTCCCGGATGCAGAGCAGGAATACCGTTTTGAACTGGAAGAAGATACTGCGGTGACTGATGAGGGAGAACAGAGCCTTATCATGCGTTTTCTTGATTTGGAGCATAATGAGGATAAGCTGCGTTTTCTGCAGAAGTACAAAACAGAGCTTACAGACGAATTTCTTTCAGCTGCCGCCCAGAGTATGGATTTTACAGAAAATGCCCAGACAATGGAAATGAGATATCAGCAGCTGGTGAAATATATCAAGACACTTATGAAGTACGAAAAAAGAATTTAGACAAAAAAATAACAAACCTATTGACAAGGGATGTATCGTTGTATACAATGATACAAAACCAAGCCAGGGTTATAATACTATAATTTCAGGAGCAGGAAAATGGACAAGCATTCACTGAGGGGACAGGTTTTTGAGGAAATCCGTGAGGATATTCTGAAGGGAAAATATAAAGAGAATGAAGAATTAAGGGAAGCCACACTTGGTAAAGAGATGGGTGTCAGCAGAACACCGGTGAGAGAGGCCCTTCGTCAGCTTGAGCTGGAAGGACTGGTGCATATCATACCGAATAAAGGTGCATATGTAACCGGAATTACTGAGAAGGATGTTCATGATATCTATATGACACGGTCGCTTTTGGAGGGACTTTGTGCACGCTGGGCGGCCGAACACATTACCAGGGAACAGATTGAAGAACTGGAAGAAATTCTTCTACTTGCCGAGTATCATATAGAACGTGATAATACGGAACAACTTTCCGAACTGGACAATAAATTTCACGAAGTTCTTTATGAAGCATGTGAAAGCAGAATACTGAGTCATATTTTATCAGACTTTCATAAATATGTTCAAATCGCAAGAACGAAATCGGTAAAAAAAGAGAACAGGGCGAGAAAATCCCTGGAGGAACACCGAGAAATCCTGGAAGCACTCCGTGCCGGAGATCCGGAACGGGCTGAAAAACTGGCAAATACGCATATACTGCATGTTATGGAAAATCTTCATATTGAGCAGGAATAATCTGACGAACAGAAAGGATGAAAAGACATGAGCAAGATTCAGATGACTACACCAATTGTTGAGATGGACGGGGATGAGATGACCCGGATTCTTTGGAAGATGATTAAAGACCATCTTTTGTTACCGTACATCGACCTTAAGACAGAATATTACGATCTTGGACTTGTAAACAGAGATGAAACGAATGATCAGGTGACAGTCGATTCAGCCAATGCAACGAAGAAATATAAAGTTGCGGTTAAATGTGCAACTATCACTCCGAATGCAGCGCGTGTGAAAGAATATAATCTGAAAGAGATGTGGAAGAGCCCGAACGGAACGATTCGTGCAATCCTTGACGGAACGGTATTTCGTGCACCGATCGTTGTCAAAGGAATCGAACCTTGTGTTAAGAACAGGAAGAAACCGATCACCATTGCCAGACACGCTTACGGAGACGTATATAAAGGATCAGAGATGAAGGTTCCGGGGGCAGGAAAGGTAGAGCTTGTCTATACTGCCGAAGACGGAAGCGAAACGAGAGAACTGGTTCACAACTTCACAGGTGCAGGTATTGTTCAGGGAATGCATAATATTAACGATTCTATTGAAAGCTTTGCAAGAAGCTGTTTCAATTATGCGCTTGATACGAAGCAGGATCTCTGGTTCGCAACAAAGGATACGATTTCCAAGAAATACGACCATACTTTCAAAGATATTTTCCAGGAAATCTTTGATGCGGATTACAAAGACAAATTTGAAGAAGCCGGAATTGAATATTTCTACACCCTGATCGATGATGCGGTTGCCCGTGTAATGAAATCCGAAGGCGGATATATCTGGGCATGTAAGAACTATGACGGAGACGTCATGAGCGATATGGTATCATCAGCATTTGGCTCTCTTGCAATGATGACATCCGTACTTGTTTCGCCGGAAGGATATTATGAATATGAGGCTGCTCATGGTACAGTACAGCGTCATTATTACAAACACCTGAAAGGGGAAGAGACCTCTACCAACTCTGTTGCTACCATTTTCGCATGGACAGGGGCACTGAGAAAACGTGGTGAAATGGATGGAAATCAGGAACTCATGGACTTTGCCGACAAGCTTGAGAAAGCGACGATCGATACGATCGAGAGCGGAAGCATGACAAAAGACCTTGCACTGATTACCACACTTCCGAATCCGACTGTTCTTAACAGTGAAGATTTTATTAAGGCAATTGCTGAAAGATTGTAGAATAACAGAAAAAACGCGCCATATGGCGCGTTTTTTTTATTCTGCAAGTTCTTCCCATTTGAGATAAAGTTCTTCGAGCTCTTCTTCGTTTGCTGTTTTCTCATGAGCAAGTTCCTGACATTTTACAGAATTCGTATAGACTTCTTCCTGCATCATCAGCTCATCGATTTCCTGATTGCGTTCTTCAAGCTTCGTGATTCTGTCTTCGGTCTTTTTGAATTCATTCTGACGTTTCCTCAGTCTTGCCTGTTCTTCCTTTTGCTCCTGCCAGCTTAATTTGGACTGGGAGGTGGTAGTATCATTGGAAGAAGCTAAAGAGCCTGCATCTTTATTTCCGGTTCCACTGTAAATAGAGGTGAGTTCGTCTTTTTTCTCAAGATAATAATCATAATTGCCAATATAATTGACGAAGGTATGGTTTACCAGATCAAGAATTCTGGTGGCGGTCTGATTGATGAAATAACGGTCGTGTGATACATAGAGCACGGTTCCGGTATAGTCGTTCAACGCTTTTTCCAGAATTTCTTTTGAGGCGATATCCAAATGGTTGGTCGGCTCATCGAGAATCAGGAAATTCGCTTCTGAGAGCATCAGCTTCGCAAGAGAAACCCGGCCGCGTTCGCCGCCGCTTAAGTCGCCGATCAGTTTAAATACATCGTCTCCCGTAAACAGAAAAGCTGCCAGTACATTTCGTATCTGTGTATTCGTAAGATTTGGATAATCATCGGAAATCTCATCGAAAATCGTTTTCTCCATGTGAAGAACGTGATGTTCCTGATCGTAGTAGCCGATATGTACGTTCGTGCCCAGGGTAAAGCTTCCTGAATCCGCTGGTATTACATGGTTCAGTATCTTAAGAAGGGTAGTTTTCCCTGTTCCGTTATCGCCGATGATCGCTACATGTTCCCCGCGTTTTATCTCAAAGCTTACATCTTCGAAAAGCGTCTGGGGCGGGAATGCCTTTCCAAGTTCCTTTACGGACAGGACATCATTTCCACTGGTGCAGGAAGGCTCTAAAGTCAAATGAATGTCGGTATTTATCTCAACCGGCTTTTCAACCGGTGTGATCCGGTTCAGCATCTTTTCTCGGCTTTCGGCACGCTTTATGGATTTCTCACGGTTAAAAGAGCGAAGCTTCTCAATGACGGCTTCCTGATGCTTGATCTCGCGCTGCTGATTTAAGTATTCTTTTAATTTGGCTTCTCTTAGCTGCTGCTTTTTCATGGCATAATCGGAATAATTGCCCATGTATGTCATAAGTGTGCCGTTTTCAATTTCAAGCACTTTTGTAACAACGCGGTTCAGAAAATACCGGTCGTGAGAAACGATAAGAACGGCCCCCGGATAGTTCAAAAGATAAGTCTCAAGCCAGGCGATGGAGTTCATATCCAGGTGGTTGGTAGGCTCGTCCAGAAGAAGAATATCCGGCTTTGTGAGAAGAAGCTTACCTAAAGACACACGGGTCTTCTGACCTCCCGAAAGAGCGTCTACCGGCTTGGAGAATTCTTCTTCCGTAAAACCGAGTCCCTTAAGGACCCCGACAAGTTCACTCTTATAAGAATAACCGTCAGCACGCTCGAATGCGGCAGTGAGACGGTGATAGGTTTCCAGCTTCGCATCCAGTGCCTCACCGGTAAGACGGCTTATTTCCATTTCGAGCTCACGGATCTGCTTTTCCATTTCGATAATATCGGCTTTGGCGGTGCGGACCTCCTCATAAATGGTGTTCCCGCTTTCCATCTGCTGATGCTGGGCGAGATATCCCATTGTTTTCCCCTTTGTGAGAATGACGTCACCTGCATCACTTGGAAGTTCACCGATGATCATTTTTAAAAGTGTGGATTTGCCGGCACCATTCAGTCCGACAAGTGCCGCTTTTTCACGGTCTTCTATATGAAAGGAGCCCTTTTCTACAATAATCTGCTCCCCGAAGGATTTCGATAAATTGTGGCATGCCAGTATCATTTTCAAACCTCCCTATACTGTATAAATGGGTACTGTCTACCTCATTATATCGGAAATAGAATAAAAAACAACTATAAAGTTTGACTTTTTTATGTCAGTTTTATATAATAAATTTTAGAAGTAAGTAGGGAAGGTGAATATTAGGTGGAAGAAAGAGAGATATCTCAGGCAGTCATACGAAGGCTTCCGAGATACTATCGTTACCTCGGAGAATTGCTGGAGAATGATGTTGAACGTATTTCCTCCAACGATTTGAGTAAGAGAATGAAAGTAACTGCATCCCAGATTCGTCAGGATCTTAACAATTTCGGGGGATTTGGACAACAGGGATACGGCTATAATGTAAAGTATCTATATACGGAGATCGGGAAGATTTTAGGCCTGGATAAGAAGCATAATCTTGTAATTATCGGAGCAGGTAATCTTGGGCAGGCTCTTGCCAATTATGCAGCATTTGAGAAGAGAGGATTTATTTTAAAAGGAATTTTCGATATCAATCCTCGCCTTGTAGGAATGACGATTCGCGGTATCGAGATTCGTATGATGGATGAACTGGATGATTATGTTCAAAAGAATGATATTGAGATCGGAGTACTTGCTATTCCGAAAGCGAAAGCGGTTGATGTGGCGAATGTTCTTGTTGATAATGGAGTAAAAGCAATCTGGAACTTTGCACATACAGATTTGAATCTTCCGGAGAACATTATTGTAGAGAACGTGCATTTGTCCGAAAGTCTTATGAGATTATCGTACAATATTACACGCTATAACATGGAACATGCAGACAATTCATAGTCCGAGGAATGCGTATCATTAGTTCGAAGGAAGTAATATCAGCAATGTAAGAGTTCCGGAATCGGGACTCTTTCTTGTTATATCAGATGGGAAGGTGAGTGTATGAAATATCTTTTAAGCGCTGCACAGATGAAGGCGGCCGATGGGAGAATGATTCATGAAATCGGAATTCCATCCCTTGTACTTATGGAACGGGCTGCGCTTCGCTGCGTAGAAGCGATGAAGGAAGAGAAGGTTGATTTAAAAAAGGTGCTCGTTGTCTGCGGCTCAGGGAATAACGGGGGAGACGGCTTTGCGATTGCGCGCCTTATTCATGAAGAAGGACACGAAGTAGATGCGGTGTTCGTTGGACGTATGGAATCACGGAGTGAAGAAACCGTGCGTCAGATGGAGATTTGTAAGAATTTGGGCATAACTATTGGAAACAGTTTGCCAGAACAGGAATATAGTGTTATTATAGATGCCGTATTTGGTATTGGTCTTTGCAGAAAGATTGAAGGCCGTTATCTGGAGGTCATCGAGCAGATGAACCGTTACCGGGGATATAAAGTGGCGGTGGATACACCTTCCGGAATTTCTTCGGATACCGGCGAGATTCTTGGATGTGCATTTAAAGCAGATCTTACGGTAACATTTGCATATGCGAAAGCAGGGCAGGTGTTTTATCCCGGATATGAGTATGCAGGGAAGGTTGTGGTAAAGGAAATCGGAATCACAGATCCTTCGTTTGCACAAAGGAATGATGTATTTTTTGCCTTGGAGAAAGAAGACGTCCTGAAGCGTATGCCGAAGAGAAGGCCCGATTCCAATAAAGGCAGTTACGGTAAGATCCTGTTGATCGCGGGAAGCCGTGGAATGGCAGGAGCTGCCTATCTTAGCGCGAAGGCTGCTTATATGACGGGAGCCGGGCTTGTAAGGATTTATACAGAAGAATCCAACAGGCAGATCCTGCAGCAGCTTTTACCGGAGGCGGTCATCACTGCTTATGATGAGATGTCACCTGAGTGCTTTCATGCGCTTCCGGAACTTCTTAACTGGGCAGATGTCATCTGTATCGGCTGCGGTCTTGGAAAATCAAAATGTTCCGCAAGACTGCTTCATATGACGTTGGAACAGAACTTAAAGCCTTGTGTGATCGATGCAGACGGACTGAATCTCCTTGCTGAGCTGCCGAAAGAAGAACAGAGAAAGCTTCTGCAGAATAACGGACAGTACGTCCTTACGCCACATATGATGGAGATGTCAAGACTTACCGGATACACAGTCAGTGAATTGAAAAAAGACAGAACAGTTCTGATAAGAAAATTTACCACAGAGATGCCGGTTGTCTGTGCTATGAAGGATAGTCGCACTCTGGTTGCGAAGAAGGAGCATCCGGTGTTTGTAAATACATCCGGTAATGCAGCGATGGCGAAAGCCGGTGCGGGAGATGTGCTTGCAGGAACGATCACAGGTCTTCTCGCACAGAACATGGAGGCATATGATGCTGCGGTACTTGGCGTATATCTGCACGGACTTGCAGGAGATGAGGCAAGGAAGGAGTGCGGAGCATACAGTGTCCTCGCTGAGGATATTATAACCGGTCTTGGCAGAACGATAAAGACTTTGGAGGAAAGCTTGAAATGAAGACTTATAACAGACTGCGTGCAGTGATCGATCTGGATGCGGTAATGTATAATGTGGAAATGATGCATAAAAACATCGGTGAAGGAACTCAGATGATTGCTGTTGTCAAAACAGATGCCTACGGACATGGAGCAATTCCCATCGCAAAGATGCTTGAGAATGTAGAATATGTATGGGGATATGCAGTTGCTACGTTGGAAGAAGGCGTGATGCTTCGAAATGCCGGGATCGGTAAGCCAATCCTCTGTCTGGGATGTATTTTCCCGGATCAGATCGAAGAGATGATAACACATGATATCAGGATGACGGTTTATGATAAAGAACTGGCTTGGCTTGCCTCACGAAAGGCGACAGAACTTAAGAAAAGCGCGTATTTTCATATAAAGATCGACACAGGAATGTCAAGACTTGGTTTTGCGCCTGTAAGAGAAAGCGTTGAGATTATCCGGGAAATCAGCAGTTTTCCAAATGTAATCATGGAAGGACTGTTTACCCATTTCTCAAGGGCAGATGAGACGGATAAGACAATCACAAAGGACCAGTTTGCGTCTTATATGTGGGTGGAAGACGAGCTGGAAAAAAGCGGAATCACATTTCCACTTAAGCATGTATCAAACAGTGCAACGATCATTGATCTTGAGGAAATGAATCTGAATCTGGTGCGTGCAGGAATTTCGACCTATGGACTTTACCCGTCAGAGGAAGTGAATAAAAATGCAGTTTCGCTGAAACCGGCAATGGAACTGATTTCTCATATCACATTCTTAAAATGGATTGAAAAAGGAACAGCGGTAAGCTACGGAGGAACTTTTGTGGCAGATCATAGAATGAGGGTAGCGACGATCCCGGCAGGATACGGAGATGGATATCCGAGAAGCCTGTCGAATAAAGGATATGTGCTGATCCACGGCAAAAAAGCACCGATCCTCGGAAGAATCTGTATGGATCAGTTTATGGTAGATGTGTCAGATATTCCGGATGCAGCGTTTGAGGATAAGGTTACACTGATAGGAGAAAATGAAGGCGCATTTCTTCCTGTAGAAGTACTTAGTGATCTGTCAGGCAGATTCAATTACGAATTTGTATGTGATATTAATAAACGTGTACCGAGAGAATATGTGCGCGATGGGAAAGTCGTAGAACAGATTGATTATTTCGACTGATCTGACGGGGAGGGCCTTAAAGGTGGATTATTCACGTTTTTGGATAACCCGACCCAAGTTGTAAATAGAAAAAATGCATGGAATACTCCCGAAGAAAGATGGGCATACTTCTTGTATCTTGAAATCGGAGAGTGAATAAAGTGCAGGTAAGACGTGGAGATATATATTATGCAGATTTAAGCCCGGTCGTTGGTTCTGAACAAGGAGGAGTACGCCCGGTGCTGATCATCCAGAACGATATCGGCAACAGACACAGTCCGACTGTGATCTGTGCGGCGATTACATCCCGGATGAATAAGGCGAAGCTGCCTACCCATGTGGAAATTGATTCGGGAAGATACAAGATAGTGAAGGATTCCGTGGTTTTATTGGAGCAGATACGAACGATTGACAAGCAGAGACTGAAAGATTTAGTCTGCCATGTAGACCGGGAACTGATGAGAAAAGTTGATGAAGCATTGTGTGTAAGCCTTATGCTTCATACATAGTAAAGGAGAAACAGATTAAATTATGGAAGAAGGCAGTAGTTTACTTCAGAAAATAAGAAGAGTGTTTTCTGAAAATGAGGATCAGGAACGCATAGCCGAGGAGATTCTTGATAAAGTCGAAGAAGGATATGACAAAGGCGTTCTTGCAAAACGTGAGATGAAAATGATCTGTAATATTTTTGGATACATGGATTCTGACGCCAGAGATATTATGACGCACAGGAAGAACATCGTTGGCCTTGACGGAAATTCGACGCTTGCCGAAGCAGTAGTGTTTATACTCGATGAAAACAATTCCCGATTTCCTGTATATGACGAAGATATTGACAATATCATCGGGATGGTTCATCTTCGAGATGTCATGAAATGCTCTCTTAACGAATCACTCCGCAATACACCTGTAAAAGAGCTTAAAACTATCATCCGTCCGGTCAGCTTTGTGCCGGAGACGAAGAGCATTGATAAGCTGTTCCAGCAGATGCAGAAAGATAAAAGACATATGGTCATCGTACTGGATGAATACGGACAGACGGTCGGTATCGTTACAATGGAAGACATTATAGAAGAAATTGTAGGAAATATTCAGGACGAATATGATGAAGAGGAAGAACTGATCGTAAGTCAGCCGGACGGTACATACATCGTGGATGGTATGGCACAGCTTGAAGATCTGGAAGAGATACTGAACATTAACTTTGAAGAAGAGGACTATGATACGATCAACGGTTATCTGATAGATTGTCTGGACCGGATTCCGTCAGAGGATGAAAAATGCAGTGTTCAGTTTGATGGGTATGTATTCCAGGTTATGTCTGTGGATAATAATACAATCCGAAAAGTACGTATTAAGAAAGCAAAATGACAGTAGGTTCTTGTCAGCAAGTAAAAAGAGTGTTACAATTAAATGATTGAAAAAATATGGAATACTAAACGAACAGAGAGGTAAATACAATGTCTGGACATTCAAAATTTGCGAATATCAAGCATAAAAAGGAAAAAAATGATGCTGCGAAAGGAAAGATCTTTACCAAGATCGGACGTGAGATCGCAGTTGCTGTAAAAGAAGGAGGCGGAGCAGATCCGGCAAACAACAGCAGACTTCGTGATGCGATCGCGAAAGCAAAAGCAAACAACATGCCGAATGATAACATCGAAAGAAGTATCAAGAAGGCAGCTGGTGATGCAGATGCCAATAACTATGAACATATCGTATATGAAGGATACGGACCGAACGGAACAGCGATCATTGTCGATGCACTGACAGACAATCGTAATCGTACAGCATCTAACGTAAGAAGCGCATTTACGAAAGGAAAAGGAAACATTGGTACATCAGGATGTGTATCCTTCATGTTTGATAAAAAGGGACAGATCATTATTGACAAAGAAGAATGTGAACTGGATGCAGATGATCTGATGATGCAGGCACTGGATGCCGGTGCAGAAGACTTTTCAGAAGAAGAGGACAGCTATGAGATCCTGACATCTCCGGATGATTTCAGTGAAGTGCGTCTTGCGCTTGAAGAAGCAGGAATTCCTATGGCAAGTGCTGAAGTTACGATGATTCCGCAGACCTGGGTAACACTGGAAAGCGAAGAAGATATCAAGAACATTCAGAAGACCTTAGATCTTCTTGAAGATGACGATGACGTTCAGGAAGTATACCACAACTGGGACGAATAGTTCTGAAACGGAGGATAGGGTATGACTCTTAAGATAACCGCGTAAAATCAACGTTTCTAAACAATTATGAGTCGGTTTTATTGGACACACACCAAAAAACGATGATGGAAAAAGTTATCAGTAATGATATACGTTACATATTGATTCTTTCAATTATGGATATGCGAAAAGCCTTTTTATAGCGTGTATATCACGTTATAAGGGGGCTTTTTATGTTTATGTGAAAAAGTATAGGTAACAAATAAAAAGTAGCTCAAAAACGAAATAAGGAGGTCAAATAATGATGAAAACAACAGTACAATTCGCAACAGTGACAGAAAAGGGTGTAATTAAACAGATAGGGCGGTCAGTTGTCCTTGTACCTAAAACAAATTTCAAAGGTGGCTCTATTAAATGGGCACAAGATATTTACAAATCAGAATACAAAAAATAATTCTATAAAAGTATTGGCGTACTTTTAAGATGAAGTAATAAATATCACATACATACAAATTCATTATATGACCGAATGAAGTGGAGATATGAAGGAGATTGCCATGCAACTAGATGATATACTAAACGAATTTATATTTGATTGCCAGTTACGGAAATTTTCGGAAAGAACAATAAAAGGATTAAATAACAATAACAGAAGAATGTTCCGATATTTGAAAAATGAGTTTGGCATCACAAAGCTTGAGAAAGTGAAAAGACAACATATCCAAGCTTATATCAATTATCTGTCAGAACAGGGACGGAAGGAAACTTACATAAATGGATTGATAAAATGCTATCGTGCTTTCTTTGCTTATTGCGTGGATGAAGAGTATATCCAAGAATCACCAATGAAAAAAGTGAAATGGCAAAAAGAAGAAATGCCAGTAATCCGCACATTCAACGAAGATGAAGTATTACGGATGGTTAATTATTACAATGGCAGGACATTTTTACAGACAAGGAACAAGTTAATTATGACAATGCTTCTGGATTCTGGAATACGTAACATTGAGCTATGTGATATGAAAGTAGAAGATATTACGGATAATGCAATTAAGATTCGGGGCAAAGGTAAAAAGATTAGGTATGTACCTTTAACTCCTTCAATCAATAAAATGTTAATCCGCTATAATCGTGTACGCAGTAATTATATTATTGATAAACCACGTTACCAGACAGAATACCTTTTTTTATCACAGAAGGGACAGAAACTTACAATTGAAGCTGTTGAACGTGTTGTGAGAATATGCGGTGACGCTGTTAAAGTAAGGGAAGAAATAAGATGCAGTCCTCACACATGCCGTCATTATTATGCACAGACTCAATTAAAAAACGGATGCGACTTATTTACAGTAAGCAAGTTATTGGGACATAGTAACATCAACATCACAAAGCGTTATCTCAATTCTATGGAAACAGATGATATTTTAGAAATTGGTGCTAAAACTTCTCCTTTAACAAATTTATAATTGATGTTATAATGAAATCAAACAATATCATTTGGAGGTAAGCTTATGGCAACAAGAACACGCAAATCAAGCAAAGAAGCATTAGAGGACAAAATCTTAAAAGCGAAGGAAGATGTACAGAATTACAAAGAAAAATATGAAGCTGCCTGCGCTACATTAAAAGAGTTAGAAACTAAAAGAGATGAACAGCGCAAAGAAGAATTGATGTCATTAATTAAAAGCAGTAACAAATCATATGAAGAGATATTAGCATTTTTAAACGAATGATCTCATCTGAGGGAGTATTAATTTACTCCCTATTATGAGAAACAGAAACTTTAATGAAAAGCATAATTCCATAAAACCCTTGATTTTACTAGCTTTTTAGCACTTTTTCACAAAATTTTAGTGTTTCTTTTAATGGTATATAGAGAAACTGATTTTTGTCGATAAATAGAAAATCTCTGAAACCCTTGATTTTACTGGCATATAAGCATATATTTAAAAAATATTACGTTTTCTTTGAATGGTATATAGAGAAATTCAACCAAGTTTCCACTTATGTCCCACGAGGTTATTAGTCCATTGATAATGGTCTAAAAAATAATGCTTAAAAATAAATAGTCCACTGTAAATGGATTTTGATTTGTGGCTATATAGGAGAAGTACCTTTGCAAAAAAAAGCGTTAATTCGCAAATTTAATATCTATTTGATTACTCATATGAAAGCCAATTTAATTCTACATAGGAAGGAGAATATTTTCGACCCCCCCTTAACCACTTT
>JAXFTO010000035.1:0-75657 GCA_034176745.1 Bariatricus sp.
AGAAAGACTGATAAACGGTGGCTTTTGCGATTTAGCCACAGCCTATCAGTCTGTGCACGTCAACTATTGAAACCGCCGTGTACCGAACGGTACGCACGGTGGTGTGAGAGGACGGGAGTTAATCACTCCCTCCTACTCGATCATTGTATCTGCCAGGTTCTGGACAGTTACGTTAAATTTTATTGAGCCGGAGTATCCGGAGTGGTAGGAACGGTTGGAGTGGTAGGCTCTGTTGGAGTGGTGGGCTCGGTTGGAGTGCTGCTGTCTCCTCCGTTGTTATTTCCACTGCTATTATTATCTCCGCCGGTGTTGTTGGTATCACCATTATTGCCAGGATTCTCTGTAGCATCAGGATTCTCTGGCTCTTCTGGCTCTTCCGGTTCTTCCGGTTCTTCCGGTTCTTCCGGTTCATGACCTGGACAGGATTCCGTTGGAGCGGTACCGGGTGCAAACCATTCTGTGAGAGTCGGGCATCCTTCCGATGAAGCAAGTAGTCCAGTCTCGGTACAAATCGTTCTCCTTAACAGAGAGGATGGAATTGTAAAATCTTTGTATGCAAGACCCAATGCGCTGTTGATACGATCCATAATATTGGACCAGATTCTTTCGTGATAGTACCAACTTGTATCACTTAAAGACTGGTTGTTATCGTATCCCATCCAGATGGAACAGGTATAATACGGTGTGTATCCTGCGAACCATAAGTCTTTATTATCGGAAGTGGTTCCTGATTTTCCGGCAGCCGGCATATTTTCAAGCTGGGCATACGGTGCGGCAGTACCCTTGGTTACAACGTCTTCCATGGCAAGTGTCAATAAGGCGGCGGTTGTGTCTTTGATGATCGTTTTTGATTCTGATTTGTTATTAATCAGAACATTGCCGTCATGATCTAAGACTTTAGTGTAAAGAATAGGCTTATTGTAAACACCGCCGTTTGCGATTGCTGCGTAGGCAGCAGTAAGCTCGTAGTTATATACGCCGTGTGAGACACCGCCGAGAGCAAGAGATTCAACCATGTCATTTTCCTTTGAAAGAGTGGTGATTCCAAATTTCTCAACGTATTCATAGCCAAGAGAAACAGAAATCTCATTAATAACTTTTACTGCAATAACGTTCATGGACTGTTCAATCGCTTTACGGTATGTTACAGCACCGCGATAGGAATCACCCCACCAGTTATGGACCTGTTTGTCCGGGTTTGACTGATAATAATAAGGTTCATCAACTTCTACACTTGCCAGTGTCTTGCCGGCGCTGTCAAGAGCCGGAGCATAGACAGCAAGAATCTTGAAGCAGGAACCGGCCTGTCTGGTAGTTCCGTATGCACGGTTAAGTCCTCTGTTCGTGGTCTTTTTCCCACGTCCTCCGACCATGGCTTTAATCTGCCCATTGCTCTGGTCGATTACACATACAGAAGCTTGTGGCTGTGGAGAAAGATTGACATATTCATCATAAGTATCACCCTCCTGGGCAATGCTGGCTTTAAAAGCTTCAATGTGCTGATAAGCTTCATCCTGAGAGGAATACAAATACTTCGAATCAACGCCGTTATAGGATTTCACATTCTCAACGGAATAATTTTCTTGTGTGTGCGATTCATCCGCTCTGGTTACAGTAAGTGCATAATCCAGACTCCATGTAATCGTTGACGGAAAATTAGCATCATTATTCAGTTCATCATCACAGATCTTCTGAATTGTCATATTCTGTGTCGTATAAATACTAAGACCACCACTGTAGATTGCATTGTATGCCTGTGTTTCTGTGTAGCCGAGACCATCTGCGGAAGTAAGGTCATCCATCAGTTGGTCGATCAGGGCGTCTATAAAATAAGAGGTTACATTCGTATCCTCCAGGACCTGGGTGTTGACTGTCTGGATTCTGGAATAGACATCGTCTGCCAGTGCTTCATCGTGAGCTGCCTGATCAATATAGCCCTGTTTCAGCATATCACCCAGAACTTTTTCACGTCGCGTTGCATTTGCTTCTGGGTTTGTAATCGGGTTATAACCGCCCGGATTCTTGGTGATTGCAGCAATGGTTGCGCATTCGGAAAGTGTAAGCTCAGATACATCCTTGCCGAAATAACGCTTGGAAGCTGCCTGAACTCCCAGAGTATTCTGGCCAAGGTTAATGGTGTTCAGATAACTTTCAAGAATTTCATCTTTGCTCAGCTGCTTCTCAAGTTGGAGTGCAAGGTACTGTTCCTGCAATTTACGTTCCACTCTCTCAATCTTACTTTCGTTGATAAAGTCAGGAAACACATTGTTCTTGATCAGCTGCTGTGTAATGGTACTGGCACCTTCGGAAAATTGTCCTCCACTGGTAATTCCGACGACAGCAGCACGAAGAATACCTTGAGGGTCGATTCCTTTATGTTTATAAAAACGGGAATCTTCAATGGCAACAAACGCGTGCTGGAGGTCGAGAGGAATCTCATCAATCGTTACATAGACACGGTTGGAGCCGGCCTGCTTGAAATCCTCTGTGATCGTGGCATTATCATCGGCATAAGCGACAGAAGTATAACCTTCGGGCTTGATACTTGAGGGAGTGATCTCCGGTGCATCGTCTATGATCTTCTTAACCAGGAGTCCGGCACCGGCGGCACCGGCAATACACACAAGCAGGATACAGAGTAAAAATCCTTTGAATAGGCGGACGCCTATTTTTTTCTTACGCATGTTTGCTTTGGAAGTAATATTTTTTTGCTTTTTAGAAGCGCTTCTTTTTCCATAATTCATGAACATTGCCTCCTTCATATTGTTTTATTATAACAAATATAAGAATCTAAATAAAGCGAAAAATGAAAACTTCCGTATTACCTATGAGAAAATTAAGAAAAAGTTTCGAAACAGTGTAGAATAAAGTCGAATTGTAATATTTTTGTAATTACCTTGCATATCAGAAAAAGAATTTGTATACTTGAATCATGTGAAAAGTATCATTAAATGAAGGGGAACGCAGGAAATGCTGAAAAAATATAAGACTGTATATGAAGGAAGAGAAGGAGAAATCGTTGAGAAGAAATCAAGATTTATTGCAACAGTTCTTCCGGTGCATAGTGAAGAGGAAGCAATTGCTTTTATTGAGCAGATGAGAAAAAAATACTGGAATGCGACTCATAATTGTTTTGCGTATGTGATCGGAGAACGCTGCGAGATCCAGCGTTGCAGTGACGATGGAGAACCAAGCGGCACGGCGGGTAAACCGATGCTTGATGTGCTGATGGGAGAGGAGCTGCATGATACGGCAGTTGTAGTGACGAGATATTTCGGAGGAACACTACTTGGAACAGGCGGGCTTGTGAGAGCTTATCAGGCATCCACGAAGGCGGGACTTGCGGCAAGTTGTGTGATTACCAAATATCTTGGAAAGAAATACAGGATTGGAACAGACTATACAGCTCTTGGAAAGATTCAGTATCTTCTTGCACAGAGAAAACTGATGGTGCTCGATACGGAATATACCGACAGTGTACTGATTCATGTGTTGGTGCCGGAAGAAGAGGAGAAGTCAGTTGTGGATGAGATTACGGAAGGCACGAACGGGCAGGCTGTGATTGAGGCAGGAGAGGAATGCTATTTCGCTGATGTGGATGGGGAAGTACAGATATTTCCGGTGGAATAGACGCTAGGTTTTATGAATAGTATTACAAAAGAAAAACGGGAGTGCGAATCTGCACTCCCGTAAATTATAACAGACTTTATTCTATTGGAATTCAGGTTCGATGAGTCCGTAAGTTCCGTTCTTTCTCTTGTAAACAACATTGACTTCATCGGTCTCTGCATTACTGAATACATAGAAATTATGTCCAAGGAGCTCCATCTGGATGCAGGCATCTTCTGGGAACATTGGTTTGATTCCAAAACGCTTCGTACGAACGATTTTAACCTCTTCAGGACTTACTTCTGCGGCATTGTCTTCTTCGATGAATTCCTGGCGGAAGTCATGTCCTCCCTGATGTTTGGCAATCAGTTTCGTTTTATACTTTCTAAGCTGGCGCTCGATAATTTCTTCTACTAAGTCGATAGATACGTACATGTCACTGCTTACCTGTTCTGAACGGATAATATTTCCCTTGACAGGAATCGTGACTTCGATTTTCTGACGTTCCTTCTCTACGCTTAAGGTTACGATGATTTCGGTTTCAGGAGTAAAATACCTTTCAAGCTTTCCGAGCTTTTGTTCTACGGCCTGTCTGAGACCTGGTGTGATTTCGATGTTTCTTCCGCTAATGATAAATTTCATACAGCTCAACTCCTTTTGTTTGTATTTCTTATGTTATGTACCGATAGTAAGTACCTCATAAGAGCATTCCATAGAATGTAATAGAAGTTCTATGATTATGTAAATATTATACTCTATTTACCTACGGACATGCAATGAAAAAAGAATAAAATTTAGCTTAATGAATAGAACGGATTACTTCAACCCTGGAAATCTGACCGTTGTGCATTTTCGCAACGCGCAGTCCGAAATTATCAAAATATGCACAGGCGCCAACGCCGATTTCAGTTTCATCTTTGGTAAATCTGTCATTCAGTACATCCCTCAGGGTCTGTTCGTCTTCATACGGAATATGTACATGAATAATTGCATTTACATGTTTGGCTTTTGAAGTGGCTCTGAAGATCACGCGTTCTGATTCATCAAATTCCACAAACAGGAATTTACGTGTGGCAAACAGGATTGCAATAGAAATGACACCGATCAGGGTGGCAAACGGATTCGCGTGTTCCAGAATGATCTGCCTTGCGATTGCAAACAAAAGCACTTCAAATACGGTTGAAGGTGTCTGTTGATAGAGCATTCGAATCAATTCGACGCCGATGATCAGAGTCAGACAGTCTTCGATAAGATCGGAAAAGTTCGGATAGAGATCAAAATTGGGGATATTTCTTACTGACAGAGCAAGCTTTACGGCCAGAAGTAAAATACTTACGGCAAGAATAATTGAGATAAATATCTCCAAAAATGAAGAAACTTTCCTTAGGATTGCGGTAGCATACTTTTTCATACATTTCCCCCTTGTAAAATATATTTGAACAGTTACGATAATTTAATTTTATCGAATATAGAAAGAACTGTAAAGGAGAATTTACTGGAAATCATACTTTACAGCGTCTCTTTTACAGTCCATTTATCTTATTTTCTGTATTTTTTTGTAAACAACCAGGGGTATACATAAATGATCCAGAAAATGAGAAGTCCATACTGGATCATTTCTCCTATGAGAGAGCTTCCAAGCAGCATCTTAAGTACAATTTTTAAGATGAGTGCAGCGAAAAGTCCTATGAGATACCTGAAAATCAGTTCTTTGGTTGAGGGATTTCCTTCCCTTGGTGAAAAACGAAGGTTTGTATTTTCCAGAAACCAGCTGATCGCAAATCCGAGTGCGGCACCGGAGGCTTTGAAACAATCAGATACATATTTTGCCTCGATGGTACCGTTCTTATAGAGAATGGTCGACTGAACACAGAGGAAGAGGGTACCCAGTAAAATGAGGACGGTAACAGTACCGGTCATTTTAGGATTTTCGGTGATCTTATCCAGATATTTCCATAGCAACAGACATAAAATCAGTGACAGAGCCATGGAGACAACTACATCTTTTGGGGTATGGCATCCCAGATACATTCTCGAAAATCCAATCAGGAGAAATGCCAGAACGAATAAGCATTTCCAATACCATTTTTTCGCATTCAATGCAAGCGGGGCAAAAAGGCTTGTGCCGCTTTGGGTATGTCCACTTGGAAAAGAATATCCGGTCGCAGCAGGCATGGCGCTTTCTACGGCTTTAAAGTCCGGATCCAGAACCCATGGGCGTGGGATCCGGACAGTAATCTTAAGACTTTGTACCAGAAGTCCGGCGCACAGATAATTGAAACCAATCTGTATTGCCAGACGTTTATCCAGGCACCAGTATAGTGCACAGACGATGGCAATCAGCACCGGCTCCTGTGCCAGATACGTGATAAACTGAAAAACGGTATCAAGAAAAGGAGTACGTATTTCAGATAAAAGCCACAAAAAACTCATTAGCTGATTCCTCTTTTTCTCATTTTAGAATCCAGAATTTTCTTGCGGATTCGTAAAGATTTCGGAGTTACTTCCAGGAGTTCATCGGTGTCGATAAAGTCGAGTGCTTCTTCCAGACTGAGTATTTTCGGAGGCGTAAGCTTGAGTGCTTCGTCCGCACTGGAAGAACGGGTATTGGTAAGATGTTTAGTCTTGCAGACGTTAAGTTCAATATCGTCCGTCTTTGCATTCTGCCCGACGACCATGCCGGCATATACCTTTTCTCCGGGACCGATGAAAAGGGTACCACGGTCCTGTGCGTTAAAGAGTCCGTAAGCAACAGCTTCGCCGGTTTCAAATGCAATCAGAGATCCCTGATTTCTGTACTGAATATCGCCTTTATATGGGGCATATCCGTCAAAAGCGGTGTTCATGATACCGTTACCCTTGGTATCAGTAAGGAAATCTCCGCGATATCCGATGAGACCACGCGCAGGGATGGAAAATTCAAGTCGGGTGTAACCGCCATTAGACATTCCCATGTTGCGGAGTTCGCCTTTTCTCTGGCTCAACTTATCGATAACAGTTCCGGTGAATTCATCCGGCACATCGATGTAGGCCAGTTCCATTGGTTCCAGTTTCTTTCCGCTTTCATCTGTTTTATAAAGAACTTCTGCTTTACTTACTGCAAATTCATATCCTTCACGGCGCATGTTTTCAATCAGGACGGAAAGATGAAGCTCCCCGCGGCCGGATACTTTGAAGCTGTCCGTATTCTCGGTTTCTTCCACACGAAGGCTGACGTCAGTGTTCAGTTCGCGGAAGAGTCTTTCGCGGATATGGCGGGAGGTGACAAATTTTCCTTCCTGACCGGCAAAAGGACTGTCATTTACAATAAATTGCATCGCGATTGTAGGTTCAGATATTTTCTGGAATTCAATTGGTCTCGGATCGTCCACGGAGCAGATGGTATCACCGATTGAAATGTCTGAGATACCGGAAATAGCCACGATAGAACCGATGGTCGCTTCTTTTACTTCAACTTTGTTAAGACCGTCAAATTCATAAAGCTTGCTGATTTTTACTTTCTTTTTCTTATCCGGGTCGTGATGATTTACCACAACAACTTCCTGATTGACAGAAATTGTTCCGTTATCGACCTTGCCGACACCGATTCTGCCGACATATTCATTATAATCAATGGTGCTGATCAACATCTGTGTGCCGGCCTCGGGGTCGCCCTCCGGTGCCGGAATATAGTCCAGAATGGTCTCAAAAAGCGGAGTCATATCTTTATGTTCGTCATCTTCATTGTAAGTAGCATATCCGTCTCTTGCCGATGCGTAGATGAACGGACAGTCAAGCTGGTCATCGGAAGCACCAAGATCAATAAGAAGTTCCAGTACTTCATCGATAACTCCGTCAGGTCGTGCTTCCGGACGGTCGATCTTATTGATACATACGATTACCGGGAGCTTCAGTGCAAGTGCTTTTTTCAGAACGAATTTGGTCTGCGGCATTGCACCCTCAAAAGCGTCAACTACAAGGACTACACCGTTGACCATTTTGAGGACACGTTCTACTTCTCCGCCGAAATCCGCATGTCCCGGAGTGTCGATAATATTGATTTTCGTATTTTTATAAAAAACGGCAGTGTTTTTTGAAAGGATCGTAATGCCGCGTTCACGTTCGATATCATTGGAATCCATGACACGTTCGGCAACTTCCTGATTTGCACGGAATACACCGCTTTGTTTCAAAAGTTCATCTACCAGTGTTGTCTTACCGTGGTCAACATGGGCGATGATTGCAATATTTCTAATGTCTTCACGCTTTGTATTCATGTTATTTACCCTTCTTCTTACCTATATAATGTTGTAACTTGTTTAGTTTATCACATTTTTGGAAATTTACAAGTACTATCAAAAATTTTCGCTTTTTAGTTCTAAAGCAGTATCGGATGTCATAAACATATAAATGTGTCCGGTGAAAAAAACATGTATAAAAAGCAGGGAAACCGGGAAAATATGATGCGGAAGTACGCTTATGAAAAGGAAGGAGAATTACGACATTATGTCAGATAAGATTATTGAAAACAATCAGGTAACAATTATGGGACAGGTGGCTTCTGAATTTGAATTCAGTCATGAAGTGTTTGGAGAAGGCTTTTACATGGTGGAAGTGCTTGTAAAAAGATTAAGCAACTCCTGTGACCTTATCCCGCTAATGATTTCGGAACGTCTCATCGATGTAACACAGGATTATACGGGAGAATATATCATGGCATCGGGGCAGTTCCGGTCATATAACCGGCACGAAGAGCAGAAAAACCGTCTGGTGTTATCGGTATTTGTAAGGGAAATTTCTTTTATGGAAGAAAAGCCGGATGATTCGAAGGCAAATAATATCCTTCTGGATGGGTATGTCTGTAAAGAGCCGATTTATAGAAAAACGCCCCTGGGACGTGAAATCGCAGATCTGCTTCTGGCCGTAAACAGACCTTACGGTAAATCGGATTATATTCCATGCATCTGCTGGGGAAGAAATGCGAGATATGCTGCGGGATTTGAAGTGGGAGAGCATGTACAGGTGCTTGGAAGAATCCAGAGCCGGGAATATGTAAAAAAACTCTCTGATACAGAGACGGAAAAAAGGGTTGCCTATGAAGTTTCTGTGAGTAAACTGGAGTGTATGGATTAAGGAGGAGAGTTAAAGGAGGATTTTGGATAAGACTCTGATTGACAGCGCTTTTAAATAATGATAAACTGTGAATAATCAAGAAAAGTAAGTCAGGAGGATTATTATGTCTATTTTTACCGGATCCGGTGTAGCGATTGTAACACCATTCAATGAAGATGAAAGCGTTAATTATGATAAATTAGATGAACTGTTGGAATTTCACTGTAATCATAAGACAGACAGTATCATTATATGTGGAACTACAGGAGAATCTTCTACTTTATCTGAAGAAGAGCATATGGATTGCATCCGTTTCGCGATTGAGCGTGTGAAGGGACGCGTTCCGGTTATCGCAGGAACGGGTTCTAACAGTACATATACAACCATTCAGATGTCAAAAGAAGCTGTAGAAGACGGAGCAGATGGATTGCTTCTTGTTACACCGTATTATAATAAATGTACACAGGCGGGTCTTGTTGCACATTATACGCAAGTAGCAAAGGAAGCGAAAGCTCCGATTATTTTATATAGTGTTGCAAGTCGTACAGGTGTGAACATTGCACCGGAGACTGCAGCAGAATTATACAAGACGGTTGATAATATTGTGGCGATTAAGGAAGCATCCGGTAATATTTCGCAGATTGCTAAGATCATGAACCTTACAGACGGTAAGATAGATCTGTATTCCGGTAATGACGATCAGATCGTTCCGATTCTTTCACTTGGCGGTAAGGGAGTAATTTCTGTACTTGCCAATATTGCACCGGATTACACACATGACATCTGTGAGAAGTTCTTCGAAGGCAAGATTGAAGAAAGCTGTAAGATGCAGCTGGATGTGCTTCCACTCGTTGAGAAGCTGTTCTGCGAAGTGAATCCGATACCGGTTAAGAAAGCGTTGAATATGATGGGACTGGAAGTTGGGTCGCTCCGTATGCCACTTACAGAGATGACGGCGGCGAATGCAGCAAAACTTGCCGAACAGATGAAGAGAATCGGTATTTCAATAGTTTAAGAAGATTTGTAATCAGGGCTCTGCTGCCGGATGGCGGCACTGCCCTTTTGTTAAATTGAGATAATTGTGAAAAAAATTACGATGTTTATCATTGAAAATCAAAGGAGGAAAAAGGAAAAATGGTTAGAGCAATTATGCATGGATGTAATGGAAAAATGGGACAGGTGATCACGGGACTTGTAAAAGAGGATGAACAGATTGAGATTGTTGCCGGAGTGGATGCTTATCTGGGAATTCGAAATGAGTACCCGACATTTAAAAGTCTTGCAGAGTGTAATGTGGAGGCAGATGTAGTCATTGATTTTTCCAATGCATCGGCAGTGGATGAACTGCTTGAAGTATGTGTAGAAAGAAAGCTTCCGGTAGTTCTTTGTACGACCGGACTTTCTGATGAACAGCTTGAAAAGGTGGAAAAAGCAACAGAATTCACAGCTGTTTTAAGATCAGCTAATATGTCACTTGGAATCAATTTGCTGATGAAGCTTTTAAAGGAGGCAGCAAAAGTGCTTTCTCCGGCAGGGTTTGATATTGAGCTGGTAGAAAAGCATCATAATCAGAAGGTTGATGCACCGAGCGGTACGGCAATTGCACTTGCAGATTCTATCAATGAGGCTCTTGATGAGAAATTTGCATATAATTTTGATAGAAGTCATGAGCGTAAAAAGCGCGAAAAGGATGAAATCGGTATCGTTGCAGTCAGGGGCGGAACGATTGTAGGACAGCATGACGTTATCTTTGCGGGGGCAGATGAAGTCATTGAATTCCAGCATACCGCATATTCTAAAGCGGTATTCGGAAAAGGGGCAATTGAAGCGGCGAAGTTCCTGAAAGGACAGCCAAGCGGACGTTACGATATGAGTGATGTGATTAAATTTTAAGAAGCATTACAGAACATGTAAGAGATAAGTACTGGGAGAATATGAAATGAGTGGATTAAAAGAAAAGTATCTGGAACGATTGGCGGAATTATTCCCGACAATAGCGGCTGCAGCGACAGAAATTATCAATTTGCAGGCAATTTTGAATCTTCCGAAAGGAACAGAACATTTCCTTACGGATATTCACGGGGAATACGAAGCATTTAATCATGTGCTTAAGAATGGTTCCGGTTCGGTGAAAAGAAAGATTGATGATGTATTTGCAAACACGATGAGTGCCAGGGATAAGCAGACTCTGGCTACCTTGATCTATTATCCTCGTGAGAAGATGGAGAAGATCCGAGAAACGGAACCGAATATGGAAGACTGGTACAAGATCACACTTTACCGTCTGATTGAAATCAGTAAAAGATCTGCAAGCAAATATACACGTTCTAAGGTGAGAAAGGCATTGCCGAAAGATTTTGCCTATGTGATTGAAGAATTGATCACTGAGAAGCAGGGACTGGCTGATAAAGAATCTTATTATGCGTCCATTATCAGTACGATTATCAAGATCGGAAGGGCAGAGAAATTTATTGTGGCACTTTGTGAACTGATCCAGAGGCTGGTTGTGGATCATCTCCACATTGTCGGTGACATTTATGACAGAGGACCGGGACCGCACCTGATCATAGATAAGCTGATGGAATATCATTCTGTGGATATTCAGTGGGGGAATCATGATGTTCTGTGGATGGGAGCCGCCGCAGGACAGAAATGCTGTATTGCAAATGTAATCAGAATCTGTGCAAGATACGGAAATCTGGACATTCTTGAAGATGGTTATGGAATCAATATGCTTCCACTTGCAACATTTGCATGGAAAAAATATGCAAAAGATCCATGTGAATGCTTTAAACTGAAGGGAAATAATAAGGAATCGATGCAGGAAATGGAGTTGAATATGAAGCTTCACAAGGCAATTTCCATTATTCAGTTTAAGATAGAAGGACAGATTTCAAAAGAATATCCGGAATTTGGTTTTGAAAAGAGAAATTTTCTTCATAAAATCAATTATGAAAAGGGAACCGTTGAGATTGACGGCATCGAATACACTCTTTTGGATGATTATTTTCCGACGATCGATCCGGCAGATCCGTATGCACTGTCAGAGGAAGAAACGGAGATTATGGAGCGGCTGGTTTCTGCATTTCAAAACTGTGAGAAGCTTCAGCGCCATATGAGATTTCTTCTCGGAAAGGGATCGCTTTATAAAGTCTATAATTCGAACCTTCTGTATCACGGATGTGTGCCGCTTACAGATGAGGGCGACCTGAAGGAAGTAACACTTTTTGGAAAAACGTATAAGGGAAAAGCGCTATATGATTTTATGGATGCTTATGTAAGAAAGGGATTCTTTGCGATAGACCCGAAAGAACGTGCAAAAGGACGGGATTTGATGTGGTATATCTGGCAGGGAGAGAATTCCCCGCTATTTGCGAAGGATAAGATGGCAACGTTTGAGCGGTATTTCTTAAGTGAGGCGGAGCTTCATAAAGAACATAAAAATGCATACTATACATTCCTGGAAAATGAAGAAGTGATGGATCGCGTTCTTGTAGAGTTCGGCATGGATACGAAGAAATCAAGAATCATCAACGGACACGTTCCGGTAAAAACGAAAAACGGCGAGAACCCGGTAAAATGCGGCGGAAAGGTAATGGTCATCGATGGAGGATTTTCCAAAGCTTACCAGAAAGAAACCGGAATTGCGGGCTATACATTGATTTACAATTCCTACGGACTGATTCTTGCGGCACATGAGCCGTTTGAATCTACGGAGGCAGCCATTGAGAAAGAAAGGGATATCCATTCGGACAGGGTGATCATTAATCGTGTCGTTTCAAGAAAGACGGTCGGCGATACTGATGTGGGGAATGGAATCCGTGAAAGAATTTCGGATTTGGAAGACCTTTTGAAGGCCTACCGCAGTGGTAAAATTATTGAAAAAATATAAAAAATAAGTTTGTGTACATATTTTTTTCGCTTCTGTAAATAGTAGTAGTAACCTGAATTTTACATTTACAGAAAGGAAGAATGAATATGAAACTCTTTAGAAAAATATTGTTAGTTGGAATTTGTGTTTTGGCGATGGGCTCTGTTACGGCTTGCGGGAATAATAACGCAACCGACGGAACCAATAATGAATTTGATGATACGAATGGAACAGGAACCGGTAATGGCACCAATGTCAATGATGCAACAAATGGAAACACGAATCAGTCCAACGGTGACAATCTGGTCAACGATGCAGGGGATGCAGTCCGCGATGTGACGGATGGTGTGGAAAATGGAGTCAATGATATCCTGGATGACAATGGTAACAATGATAATTCTACTACGAATAATGCCACTTCAAACAATAATGAAAGTGGTGTGAATCAGAACAAAACAACTAACAACGGAAAGTAATGAATATATGCCGTCCTTTAACTGGTGTTACGGGACGGCATATTTAATGTGGGTAGAAAATTCGTTTGAAAAATACTGGTGTTTTGCGTTTTTTTTGCGTATACTAAAGAAATATAGAAGAAAAGACATGGAAGGGAGCAGGAAAGGATGAGATTTCGACCGTGTATTGATATACATAATGGTGAAGTGAAACAGATTGTGGGCGGAAGCCTGAAAGACGAAGGAAATCAGGCTAAGACGAATTTTACATCGCGGTATGAGGCCGATTACTATGCGAAGCTTTATCAGAAGGATGGGCTGAAAGGTGGCCATATTATTCTTTTGAATCCGCCGTCTTCAGAGTATTATGAGAAGACGAAGAAACAAGCGATGCTGGCACTTGCAGCTTATCCCGGGGGGCTTCAGATCGGTGGGGGAATCACCGCGGAAAATGCATGTGAATATCTGGATGCCGGGGCGAGTCATGTGATAGTGACGTCCTATGTATTTCGTGATGGAAAAATAAAAAGAGATAATCTGGAAAAACTGGTACACTCTGCCGGAAGAGAACATGTAGTACTGGACCTTAGCTGTCGTAGAAAAGAAGACGGATACTATATTGTGACGAACCGCTGGCAGAATTTTACGAATGTAAAGCTTACACCTGAAGTTCTCGATGAATTGTCCGAGTCCTGCTCAGAATTTCTGGTGCATGGTGTGGATGTAGAAGGGAAAGCTTCCGGCGTGGCGATGGATCTGGTGAGGATACTTGCAGACTGGGACGGATGCCCTGTTACCTACGCCGGAGGAATCGGAAGTATGGAAGATCTGGAAAAGTTCAGGATTTGCAGCGACGGAAAGCTGGATTTTACGATTGGAAGCGCACTTGATCTTTTTGGCGGAACGATTCCTTATGCGGATCTTATCAAGTGTGAACAATGAGCAAAGAGTTTGTGAACAGTTTATAAATTGATTGAAGAATAGGGAAAATAGTGCTAATATAAACGAATAGAGCTTTTTTTAGCATAAGGAGTTATTAGAATGGGCATATTTGAAAGAATATTTGGTACACATAGTGAAAATGAATTGAAACATATTTATCCGATCGCAGACCATATCGAAGCGCTGGAGCCTGAGATGCAGAAACTGTCTGATGCAGAGCTTAGAGCAAAGACCCGTGAGTTTAAAGAAAGGCTGCAAAAGGGAGAGACTCTGGATGATCTCCTTCCGGAAGCATATGCCGTTGTGAGAGAGGCTGCGGTAAGAACACTGGGAATGCGTCATTACCGTGTTCAGCTTATCGGTGGTATTATTTTACATCAGGGGCGTATCGCCGAGATGAGAACCGGTGAAGGTAAGACACTTGTTTCTACGCTTCCTGCATATTTGAACGCACTTACCGGTGAAGGTGTTCATATCGTTACGGTCAATGATTATCTGGCAAAGCGTGATGCCGAGTGGATGGGACAGGTCCATGAATTCTTAGGGCTTACTGTCGGAGTGGTTTTGAACTCTATGGATAATGATGAGAGACGTGCAGCATATAATTGTGACATTACTTATGTTACAAATAACGAACTGGGCTTTGATTATCTGAGAGATAACATGGTCATTTATAAAGAACAGCTTGTACAGCGCGGAATGAAATTTGCCATTATCGATGAGGTTGACTCTGTTCTTATTGATGAAGCAAGAACTCCTCTTATTATTTCAGGACAGAGCGGTAAATCGACAAGATTGTATGAAGCCTGTGATATTCTTGCCCGTCAGCTGCAGAAAGGTGAGGCGAGCGGGGAATTTTCTAAAATGAATGCGATTCTTGGTGAGGATATCGAAGAAACCGGCGACTTTATTGTCAATGAAAAGGAACGTAGTGTTAATCTTACCGAAGAAGGTGTGAAGAAGGTTGAAAAGTTCTTCCACATTGAGAACCTGGCAGATCCTGAGAATCTGGAGATCCAGCACAATATTATTCTGGCGCTTCGTGCACATTACATGATGTTCCGGGATCAGGATTATGTGGTAAAGGATAATGAAGTTCTGATCGTAGATGAATTTACAGGACGTATCATGCCGGGACGCCGCTACTCGGACGGACTTCATCAGGCGATTGAAGCAAAGGAACATGTAAAAGTGCGCAGAGAAAGCAAGACTCTGGCAACGATTACATTCCAGAACCTGTTTAATAAATATGAAAAGAAAAGTGGTATGACAGGTACCGCTCTTACAGAAGAAAAAGAGTTTCGTGATATTTACGGAATGGATGTTATTGAGATTCCGACCAATTTGCCGGTTAAGAGAAAAGATCTGGAAGATGTGGTATATAAGACCAAGAGAGAAAAATTCAATGCTGTTATCGATGAAATCTGTGAGGCACATGCGAAAGGACAGCCGGTCCTGGTTGGTACGATTACTATCGAAACATCAGAACTTCTCAGCAAGATGCTTACTAAAAAAGGTGTGAAGCATAATGTCCTGAATGCGAAATTCCATGAGATGGAAGCTGAGATCGTTGCGCAGGCCGGTCAGCACGGAGCAGTGACGATCGCGACCAATATGGCAGGACGTGGTACGGATATTAAGCTGGATGATCAGGCAAGAGAAGCCGGCGGTCTTAAGATCATCGGTACGGAAAGACATGAGTCAAGACGTATCGACAATCAGCTGCGTGGACGTGCCGGACGTCAGGGAGATCCTGGAGAATCCAGATTCTACATTTCGCTGGAGGATGATCTGATGCGTCTGTTCGGTTCCGAAAAACTGATGGGTGTATTCAGTGCTCTTGGTGTTGAAGAGGGTGAACAGATCGAGCATAAGATGCTTTCAAGTGCAATCGAGAAAGCGCAGAAGAAGATTGAGAATAATAACTTTGGTATTCGTAAGAACCTGTTGGAATATGATCAGGTAATGAATGAACAAAGAGAGATCATTTACGAGGAGAGACGCCGCGTTCTGGATGGTGAGAACATGCGCGATTCTATTTTCAATATGATCACAGACTTTGTTGAGAATGCCGTGGATGGCAATATTTCTCAGGACCAGGATTATGAGGATTGGAATCTCGGTGCGCTGAACAGGGAAATACAGGATGTAATTCCGGCTGTTCAAAGTGTTACACCGGAAGATGTCAAAGGAAAAGAAGTAAAACAGCTTAAACATCTTTTGAAGGAGCGTGCAGCAAAAGCGTACGAAGCAAAAGAAGCAGAATTTCCTGAACCGGAGCATCTGCGAGAGGTGGAACGAGTATTCCTTCTGAGAGTGATCGATGCAAAATGGATGGATCATATCGATGATATGGATCAGCTTCGTCAGGGAATCGGTCTGCAGGCTTATGGACAGAGAGATCCGCTTGTTGAGTATAAGATGCTTGGTTATGATATGTTCGGTGCTATGACAAAGGCGATCACAACAGATACAGTACGCCTTCTCTGTCATGTAAAGGTAGAACAGAAAGTGGAAAGGGAACAGGTTGCAAAAGTGACCGGAACCAATAAAGATGACAGCGCTGCAAAAGGACCGGTAGTCAGAAGTGAGAAGAAGATCTACCCGAATGATCCGTGTCCGTGCGGCAGCGGTAAGAAATATAAGCAGTGCTGCGGAAGAAAATAAAAGAGCAGCATATTAAATTGGATTAGAGGTGAAAATGTGGTTGAATTAGACGGATTTAAAACAGTTTTAAATGCGTATGATGAGCCCCTGAAGGAAATGAGGGATTCACTTTGACCTCCCTGTAAAGAAGCAGAGAGTAGAAGAACTGGAACGAAAGATAGAAGAACCCGGTTTTTGGGATAATGCCGAGGAATCGCAGAAGATCATGAAAGAGTTGAAGTCTCTTAAGGATTTTGTAGAAGAAGCGGAAAATATGACATCAGCATATGAAGATCTCAAGATGCTGGTGGAGATGGCGGATGAAGAAGAGGATCCCGAAATGATTCCCGAGATTAAAAAGGATCTGTCTGCATTTGAGAAAGGCTTTGAAGCTTTCCGGATAAAAACTCTTTTATCGGGTGAGTACGACAGATGCAATGCCATTGTGACGCTGCATGCAGGTGCAGGAGGAACGGACAGCTGTGATTGGGCGAATATGATGTACCGTATGTATACCCGCTATGCGCAGAGCAAAGGATTTGGCATTACGGTATTGGATTATCAGGATGGTGATATCACTGGACTTAAGGGGATTACCTTTGAGGTAAATGGCGAAAATGCCTATGGATATTTTCAATCGGAGAAAGGAGTTCACCGTCTGGTACGAATTTCACCGTTTAACTCGGCCGGGAAGAGGCAGACGTCCTTTGCATCATGCGATGTGATACCGGACATTGAAGATGATATCGATATTGAGATCAATGATGATGATCTGAAGATTGATACGTACCGTTCGAGCGGAGCCGGTGGACAGCATATTAATAAGACGTCTTCCGCGGTACGAATCACGCATCTTCCGACAGGAATTGTGGTGCAGTGTCAGAATGAGAGATCTCAGCTGTTTAATAAAGACAAGGCGATGCAGATGCTTAAAGCGAAGCTTTATCTTTTGAAAAAGCAAGAACAGGAAGAGAAGATGTCTGATATACGTGGAGAGGTAAGAGATATTAATTTCGGAAGTCAGATAAGATCATACATTATGCAGCCATATACATTGGTGAAAGATCACAGAACCAGTGAAGAAAATGGAAATGTAAGCGCAGTTCTGGATGGAGAACTGGATCAGTTTATCAATGCATATCTGAAACAAAGGAGTAATCATGGATAAGACGAAATACTTTGTAGTGAAGAAAAAGGCAGTGCCGGATGTGCTTCTGAAAGTTGTTGAGGTGAAAAGGATTCTTGCAATGAATCGAGGAATGACGATTCAGGAGGCAACGGACGAGATCGGAATCAGCAGAAGCTCGTTTTATAAATATAAAGATGATATTTTCCCGTTTCATGAAAGTGAAAAGGGGCAGACCGTTACGATGGTCATTCAGCTGGATGATACGCCGGGAGTTATGGCCGAACTCCTTCAGAAGGTTGCAGAATATAAGGCAAATATCCTGACGATTCATCAAAGTATTCCGATTAACGGAGTGGCAACGATCACACTCAGTGTGGAGGTGCTTGCAAGTACCGGAAATATGTCGGATATGGTGGATGAACTGGAACAGCATGCAGGTGTGCATTATTTGAAGATTGTTGGCAGGGAGTAAAGTGTTTATGAAAATTGCAGTATTAGGATATGGAACCGTCGGAGCGGGGGTAGTTGAAGTTCTTGAAGTAAATAGAGAACTGATTACGAAACGTGCCGACAAAGAGATTGATGTAAAATATGTTCTGGATCTCAGAGATTTTCCGGGACAGAAGATTCAGGAAAAAATTGTTCATGATTATGATGTGATCTTGAATGATCCTGAGATTGAAATTGTTGTGGAAGTGATGGGTGGGGTAGAGCCTGCCAATACGTTTGTGATGAAAGCCCTTATGGCTGGAAAGAGTGTAGTTACATCCAACAAAGCTTTGGTGGCAAAGCATGGAGCAAATCTGCTGAAAACAGCGCGCATGAACCATGTGAATTTCCTGTTCGAAGCCAGTGTGGGTGGCGGAATTCCGATCCTTCGGGCGCTCGGCTCATCGCTGACTGCGGACGAGATTGAAGAGATTGCAGGTATCCTGAATGGAACGACGAATTATATGATGACTAAGATGTTCTATGAAGGTGCAGATTATGAAACGGTATTAAAAGAGGCGCAGGCAAATGGATATGCAGAGGCCGATCCTACAGCAGATGTGGAAGGATATGATGCATGCCGAAAGATTGCAATTCTTTCTTCGATCATATCAGGAAAGCAGGTAGATTTTGAAGAAATCTATACAGAAGGAATCAGCAAGATCACAGTAGAAGATATGCTGTATGCAAAAGAGCTGAAGATGACGATCAAGCTGATCGCTGAATGTAAGAGAGAAGGATCAAAATTATCTGCATGTGTGGCTCCGGTGATGCTTGCGGCAGAACATCCGCTTTACAGTGTAAATGATGTGTTTAACGCAGTATTTGTAAAGGGAAATATGCTTGGAGATGCTATGTTTTATGGAAGCGGAGCCGGAAAGCTTCCTACAGCAAGTGCAGTAGTTGCTGATGTGATCGCTGCGGTTTTAAATCCGGATAAGAATGTAATGAATTTCTGGACAGAAGAAAAGCTTGAACTTGAGGATCATAAGGATACAAGCAGAAGATTCCTGGTGAGAATGTCCGGAAACAAAGAAGAATTTGAGGATAGAGTCAAAGAAGATTTTGGAGATGTAACCTTTGTACAGCCGGAAGGAGTACAGGGAGAATTTGGATTTGTGACACCCGTTATGACAGAAGGAAACTATGAGAGTAAAGCAGATTCCTATGACGAAATTCTGCATATGATAAGAGTAGGCGAATAAGACAACTTTGGATAGAGGTGAGCTGGAAATGAAATATGTAGTTGTATTAGGAGACGGTATGGCGGGAGAACCGCTTGAGGAGCTACAGCATAGAACAACATTGGAATCAGCAAGAACACCCAGGATGGATGCTCTTGCACCGAAGTCTGAACAGGGACTTGCAAGGATGGTTCCGCAGGGAATGGCACCGGGAAGTGATACGGCAAATCTGGCAGTTGCAGGTTATGACCCGAGAAAGTATTATACAGGAAGATCGCCGCTTGAGGCACTTAGCATCGGAGTGGATATGGAATCGGATGACGTGGCATTTCGCTGCAATCTGGTAACACTTTCTGAGGAAGATACCGCTTATGAGAACCGTACCATACTGGACCACAGCTCTGATGAAATCAGTACAGATGATGCGGCAGTGCTTCTGGAAGCTTTAAAAGAAGGCTTAAAGAAGGAAGGATATGAATTTTATGTAGGTACAAGTTATCGTCATTTATTGATCTGGAAACATGGACAGGTTGTTGAGCTGACACCACCGCATGATATTCTTACCAGAAAAATCGGAGAATATCTTCCGAAGGATGATGTACTGCGTGAGATGATGGAAAAAAGTTACGATATTCTGGAAAATCATCCGCTGAATGTGGAACGTCGTAAAAAGGGACTTCATCCGGCAAATTCGGCATGGTTCTGGGGAGCTGGCACGCGCCCGTGTCTGACTTCGTTTGAAGGAAAGACGGGCAAAAAAGGTGTTATGATTTCTGCAGTAGATCTTTTAAAAGGAATTGCTGTAGGATCCGGTATGGACAGGATTGTCGTAGAAGGGGCTAACGGAGGACTTCATACGAATTATGTCGGAAAAGCAGAGGCAGCTGTAAAAGCGCTTACAGAAGATGGTTATGATTTTGCCTATGTTCATGTAGAGGCTCCGGACGAGATGGGGCATCAGGGAAGCATGGAAAAAAAGATTCAGGCCATTGAAAATCTGGATGAAAAAGTAATTGATGTAATAGTAAGAGGGCTTGAAGATGCCGGTGAAGATTACCGTCTTCTGATTCTCCCGGATCATCCGACTCCAATCAGGGTAAGAACCCATACGGGAGACCCGGTTCCGTATTTGTTATATGACAGTACAAAAGAAGCAAATGGGCTAAATACATATAATGAGAAGAACGCCAGAGAAAGTGGTATCATGTGGGAAGATGGCTTCCGATTGATCGATCATTTGCTGGGAGAGTAGGAGGAAACTATGCTGGTAGTTAAGAAATTTGGAGGCAGCTCTGTGGCGGACAAAGAACGTATCTTTAACGTGGCAAGACGCTGTGCAGAAGAATATCAGATGGGAAATGATGTCATTGTAGTTCTCTCTGCGATGGGAGATACTACAGATGAATTACTGGAAAAAGCAGCAGAAATCAACCCATATCCGTCAAAACGAGAACTGGATATGCTTCTGACTACAGGAGAGCAGGTATCTGTAGCACTGATGGCGATGGCTCTGCAGTTTTTACAGATTCCGGCAATTTCACTGAATGCATTCCAAGTTCAGATGCATACAACATCGAGAAACGGAAATGCAAGATTTAAACGAATTGATACGGCTCGTATCAGACATGAACTTGAAAACCGGAAAATAGTTATTGTTACAGGATTTCAGGGAGTGAACAAATATGATGATTACACCACACTTGGAAGAGGCGGATCCGATACAACGGCAGTAGCGCTTGCTGCGGCAATGCATGCGGATAAATGTGAAATATACACTGACGTAGACGGTGTATATACAGCGGACCCGAGAGTGGTTCCGAATGCCAGAAAGATTGAAGAAATTACATATGACGAGATGCTGGAGCTTGCCACTTCCGGAGCGAAGGTTCTGCATAACCGTTCGGTAGAGATGGCAAAGAAATATGGTGTGGAACTGGTAGTACGGTCCAGTCTGAATACAGAAGAGGGAACCGTGGTCAAGGAGGTAGTGAAAGTGGAAAAGATGTTAATTACCGGCGTTGCGGCGGACAAAAATACAGCAAGAGTTTCAGTAATCGGGATAGAAGATAAACCGGGTACTGCATTTAAAATCTTTAATTTACTTGCGAAACATAACATTAATGTGGATATTATTCTTCAGTCAGTGGGACGAGAAGGAACAAAAGATATTTCTTTTACTGTCTCTCAGGAAGATTTAAAAGACACTCTGGAAGTTCTCGAGGCGAGAAAGGATGCACTTAAGATCCAGGAAATCACATATAACGATAAAGTGGCTAAAATCTCTATCGTTGGTGCGGGAATGCTGAGTAATCCTGGAGTTGCTGCAACTATGTTTGAATCACTCTGCAATTCGAATATTAATATTAATATGATTTCAACATCAGAAATCAGAATTACAGTTCTGATCAATGAAAAAGATGCGGATGAAGCTTTGAGGGCTGTGCATGATGGATTCGGTCTTGAAGACTAATCGGTAAATATGAATTCTGGAATAAAAAAGAGGTTCTGAGCATTCGGCTCAGAGCCTCTTTTAATGTAGTGCGACTTGTGAATCCAGAAAACCGATCAGTATTTTCTGGCTGTTGATTGATAAGTCCCTGAATTTCATGATAAGGTCGGTCTCAGTATCATCTAAATACAGGGTATGCTTATTCGTTGCATTGATGGCAGCTTGAGCAGGGATACTGCCTTTTTTTGTTTTGCTGCCAATATTATAGTTCACAAGTTGATCCAATGTCACATGATACAGCTGGGACAAGTGAATAAGAGAATCCAGATCCGGTGTCCGTTTACTGTTCTCGTAATTCGAATATGCCTGTCTGGAGATATTCAGTATCTCGCTCAGCTGCGTTTGAGTCAAATGATGCGCCTTACGCAATGTGCGCAAATTCTTTGCTAGTTGTATGTTTGGCATTGGCGTTGTACCTCCGTTCCCCCAGAGTCCCCACTCATACTTGAATAGTATATCAGCTTTTTGTACAAAATTGGTAACAAGCAACAAATCGCAACAGAAAAATTAAACGCAACAAGAATATTGCGATACAATATACGGTTTATTTTCGGCTTAAAGTGCTGTTATGATACTCTGAACGGAACGTGACATCTTCACCGAACCAGGAAGGAGGCGTGAATGCATTCGCAGATGCTTCATCCGGGAATTCAACTTCAGCGAGGACGAGTGGGGCAAGGTCATCGCCAAAAATATCCAATTCAATCGTAAGCTTATCTGTAAGCGGAATTAAGTAGCGCTCTTTCGTGATCATGCGGCCGTCAGTCTTTGCGGCGAGATGAAGATAAGCGTCACGGGTGAGCGGAAGATTGTATTCTTCACGAACCATGAATCCTTTGGATTTATAAGTCAAAATGTACTCGTCACCATCCCTGCGGACACGGACGACAGGTTCCGTGCAGAGATATCCCTGTTCAATTGTGCGATGTGCGTAATTCTTCAGATTTCCGGGAAGCTCTGTTATTAAATATTTTCTTTCGATTTCCATGTAAAATAATTCCCCTTTCGCACTTTTTTGAAACTTTCTAATATAAGTATAGAAAAAAATGAACAAGTTTACAAGGGGAAGAATTGCATTTTAACCGAGTGTCTGATAGAATCTAAGTGTTAATGAATTGTAAAATACATTTTCCGGAAAGGATGAAAAAGAATGAGCGAAGTTTGTGTATTTCTTGCTGATGGATTTGAAGAAATTGAAGGATTGACCACAGTAGATGTATTAAGAAGAGCAGGGATCAGTGTTGAGACAGTTTCCATTATGGGGAAAAAGAAAGTGATCGGTTCGCATAAAATCATTGTAAAAGCGGATAAAAAGTTTGAAAAGGCGGATTTTTCAGATACAAAGATGATGGTTCTTCCCGGTGGACTTACAGGTACAAGAAATCTCGGAGAACACAAGGGGCTTGCAGAGGTGATTGAAAAGTTTGATAAAGAAGGAAAGTATCTGGCTGCAATCTGTGCTGCACCTACGATCTTTGGAAAGATGGGAATTTTAAAAGGCAGAAAAGCGACCTGCTATCCGTCAATGGAAGACGGACTTACAGGAGCCAAGACGGTTGCAAAAGGAGCGGTTATTGATGGGAATGTTATAACCGGCCGCGGTATGGGCGCTTCTCTTGATTTTGCACTTGCGCTTGTTGCAGTCCTTAGAAGTAAGGAAAGGGCAGATGAAATCGCCAGCCAGATTGTATATGAAGGAAGAGGTTAGATGAAATATAATAGAAGTCTGGCAGTACTTGTGATTCTGTGTTTCCTTTTGACAGGAGTATTAGGCTGTGGAGATAAATCAGAAGAGGCTGCAGGTTATGTTCAGGCGGATCTTGATCTGATCTTCCAGGGAGAGACGCAAGGGGCGAAAGCGTATCTTGATGCATCCAACAAGGATTTGAAAGAAATATATGAAAATGGGATTACTGCATTTGTTGAGACCTATCTGACTGATACGGATGAATCCCAGGAGGGGCTTACTGAATCCTATTCTTATCTGGTAAAGCAGATATTTATAACCATGCGTTACAAGATCGGTGAGGTGGAGAAAACGGATAAAAACACATATAAAGTAGAGGTTAAGTATGAACCGGTCGATGTGTTCACCACATTTATCCCAGAACTACAGAAGGAAACCGCAAGAATCGAAGAGGATGCGAAGAATGGGAAATATGAGGGAACTGACGAAGAAATCCAGGAAGCAATGCTGAGTGAATATTTAACAAATTCTTATTCACTTCTGGAAGATGCATACAGGAATCTGGAGTATCTTGAGCAGGAAACCTATACATTTACAGTCACTGGCAAAGGGAAAAATACTTTTTCTATGGATGAAGACGAGATAAATACCTTTATTGTAAGGATTTTAGCTCTTGATAAACTGTAGAATACATGTTATACTACTAAAATGAGTGTAATGTAGATAAGTCTGTCCGACTTTTCACATATATATATTAGGAGGAAATGGTAATGAGTTTACAAGTTGAGAAATTAGAACACAATATGGCAAAGCTTACAATTGAAGTTTCCGCAGAAGAACTGGAAGGAGCACTTCAGAAAGCTTATCAGAAACAGAAAGGGAAAATCAGCATTCCTGGATTCCGTAAAGGAAAAGTTCCGCGTCAGCTTATTGAAAAGATGTATGGACCGGAAATCTTCTATGATGATGCAGCAAACGCTCTGATTCCGGAAGCATATGCAAAAGCATATGATGAAAGTGGACTGGATATCGTTTCACAGCCGAAGATTGATGTAACACAGATTGAAAAGGGAAAAGCTTTCATTTTTACAGCAGAAGTAGCTGTTAAGCCGGAAGTAACACTTGGACAGTACAAAGGAATCGAAGTTGACAAGTTCCCTACAGATGTAACAGCTGAAGAAGTTGATGCTAAGCTTGCAGAAGAACAGAATAAGAATGCAAGAACAATCACTGTAGAAGGACGTCCGGTACAGGATAAAGATGAAGTAGTTCTTGATTTTGAAGGCTTTGTTGACGGCGTGGCTTTCGATGGCGGAAAAGGAGAGAACTATTCTCTTACAATCGGTTCAGGAGCTTTCATTCCTGGATTCGAAGAACAGCTGATTGGTGTTGAACCTGAGAAAGAAGTAGAAGTGAAAGTTACATTCCCTGAAGATTACCATGCAGAAGATCTTAAGGGTAAAGAAGCTGTATTCAAATGTATTGTTCACGAAATCAAAGCAAAAGAACTCCCGGAACTGGATGATGAATTTGCATCAGAAGTATCTGAATTTGATACTCTGGAAGAATACAAAGCAGATGTTGAAAAGAAACTGAAAGAAGAAAAAGAAAGTACCGGTAAGCGAGCTCAGGAAGATCAGGCTGTGAATGCAATCATTGCTAATGCCGAAATGGATATTCCGGAAGCTATGATCGACACCGAAGCAAGACAGATGGTTGACAACTTTGCGCAGAGACTTCAGCAGCAGGGATTGACCGTTGAACAGTATATGCAGTTCACAGGAATGACAGTTGATAAGATGATCGAAGAGATGCGTCCACAGGCTGAGAAGAGAATTCAGACAAGACTTGTTCTTGAAGCAATCGTGAAAGCTGAGAACATTGAAATCTCTGATGAAAAATTAGATGAAGAAGTTGCTAAGATGGCAGAAGCTTACGGCATGGAAGCTGATAAGCTGAAAGAATACATGGGCGACAGAGAAAAAGAACAGATGAAACTTGATATGGCAGTTCAGGAAGCGATCACATTTGTAGTAGAGAACGCTGTAGAAAAATAAGATATAGAATATGTTTAAGGCTGTGCTGGCAGTCAAATGCAGTTATGTAGAAACAGGAGGCGTGTACATGAGTTTAGTACCTTATGTCATTGAACAGACAAGCCGTGGAGAACGCTCTTACGACATTTATTCAAGGCTTTTAAAGGAAAGAATCATTTTCCTTGACACAGAAGTGAATGATGCATCAGCAAGTGTTATCGTAGCGCAGATGTTATTCCTTGAAGCAGAGGATCCGGATAAGGATATCCAGCTTTATATCAACAGCCCTGGTGGATCTATTTCCGCAGGTATGGCAATCTATGATACCATGAATTATGTGAAATGTGATGTATCTACAATGTGCATGGGAATGGCAGCAAGTATGGGAGCATTCCTTCTTGCAGGCGGAACCAAAGGCAAACGTTTTGCGCTTCCAAATGCTGAGATTATGATTCATCAGCCGTCAGGCGGAGCGCAGGGACAGGCAACAGAAATCGAGATTAATGCAAAACATATTTTGCAGATCAGAGAAAGAATGAACAGGCTGATGGCAGCAAATACAGGCCAGAGCTATGAGACAATTGCAGCTGATACAGAAAGAGATAACTGGAAGACTGCAGAAGAAGCCGTGGCTTACGGACTGATTGATAAGGTTGTGACAAGCCGGTAGTGCAAGTGGGGATGTCCGCAGAACCGGGCATTCCCATTTTAAATTCATGCAGCAGAGACCTAAAGAGATGGACTCAGTGCTGCGAATTATGTGAAATATGTGAGGTGAAAATATGGCAGGCAGATATGAGGAAGTCGTGAGATGTTCCTTCTGTAATAAGACACAGTCACAGGTACGTAAAATGATTGCAGGACCGAATGGGGTGTATATTTGCGACAGATGTGTGGATGTGTGTGCTGAAATTATAGAAGAAGAGCTGGAGTATGACGAAGGCGAAAAATATGAAGATATCAATTTGTTAAAGCCGGAAGAAATCAAGGAATTTCTTGACGACTATGTGATTGGACAGGAAGAAGCGAAAAAGGTTCTGTCTGTATCCGTTTACAATCATTATAAGAGAATTATGGCAGAAAGGGATCTTGGTGTTGAACTTCAGAAGAGTAATATTCTGATGGTCGGACCGACCGGCTGCGGAAAGACATTTCTGGCACAGTCGCTTGCGAAGATACTTAATGTACCATTTGCCATAGCAGATGCAACGGCCCTTACAGAAGCTGGATACGTCGGGGAGGACGTAGAAAATATCCTTTTGAAAATTATCCAGGCTGCGGACGGAGATATCGAACGTGCCGAGCATGGAATCATTTATATTGACGAGATTGATAAGATTACAAGAAAATCCGAGAATCCTTCTATTACAAGGGATGTTTCGGGAGAGGGTGTGCAGCAGGCACTTCTGAAGATCCTGGAAGGAACCATCGCAAATGTGCCACCGCAGGGCGGGAGAAAGCATCCACACCAGGAGTTGATTCAGATTGATACAACGAACATTCTTTTTATTTGTGGCGGTGCATTCGAGGGAATTGATAAGATCATCGAGAAGAGACTTGATAAAAAATCAATCGGATTTGGTGCAGAGATTGCAGGAAAGCATGAATATAATATTGACCGTCTGTTAGGACAGATCCTCCCGCAGGATCTTGTGAAGTTCGGACTTATTCCGGAGCTTGTGGGACGAGTGCCGGTAACGGTGGCATTACAATCACTGGACAGAGAAGCGTTGATCCGTATCCTGACAGAACCGAAGAATGCAATCGTGAAGCAGTATCAGAAGCTGCTTGAGCTGGATGGCGTTGAATTGGAATTTGATCGTGATGCGCTGGAAGCAATCGCAGATACTTCATTTAAGCGTAATACAGGAGCAAGAGGGCTTCGGGCGATCATGGAGAATGTGATGATGGATACGATGTATCACGCACCGTCTGATGAGAATCTGAAGTATTGCAGAATTACGAAAGAAGCAGTACTTGGAAAGAATGCACCGATGCTCCGGTTAGAGGATAGGAAGTCAGAAAGTGCATAAGAGTACAGGAGATTAGTTGTAGAAAATGAATGGGTGCTGAAGGGGAACCAGAAGCACCCTTTTTACAAATCATACACCAAAGGGGAGAAGAAATAGATGAGCAGAATGGCAAGTTTGCCCATGGTGGCCCTGCGTGGAATGACGATCATGCCGGAAATGGTCGTTCATTTTGATATCAGCAGAAAACGTTCTATTGAGGCCGTTCAGGAAGCCATGGCGGGAGACCAGAAAATATTTCTGATAGCACAGCGGGATATTGAAGTGGAAAATCCGGAACTTTCAGATTTGTATCATGTTGGAACTGTTGCAACGGTAAAGCAGATTCTGAAACTTCCGAAACAGATTATAAGAGTTTTAGTTTCAGGAGAAGAACGGGCATCTTTGGAACATTTGGAAATAAGTGATCCGTACATGCGTAGTTATGTCAAAATCCTGGATGAGGAGGAACTGCCTGCGATGGGCAGTGAACTTAATAAAGAGGCCATGGTCAGGGGGCTGCGGGAAATGTATCTGGAATATTCGATGCGTAATCCCAAGATTACCAAGGACATGGTGAATCAGATCAAAGGAATCACGGATCTGCGTAAAATGGTGAATCAGGTTGCTGCAAATCTTCCCATTGCCTATACGGACCTGCAGGAAATTCTGGAAGAGACGGATTTCATGAAACAGTATGAGCTTCTGTCATTTAAACTGGTAAATGAAGTACAGATCATGGATATCCGTGATGAAATCCAGAACAAGGTGAAAGAGCGTGTGGATAAACATCAAAGAGAATATATTTTACGCGAAGAACTGAAGCTGATTCGTGAAGAACTTGGAGATGACACGACCGTTTCCGATGCCGAAGAATTTGCAAATGCAGCGGAAGCGCTGGAAGTTTCAGAAGAAATAAAGGAAAAGATTCGCAAAGAAATCCGCAGGTTCAAGAATTCTATGCAGAGTCCGGCAGAAGCGGGAGTCAGCCGTACATATATTGAGACGATGCTGGAAATGCCGTGGGATAAGAGAGCTGAAGATTTTACAGATCTGTCTTACGCGAAAAATCTATTGGAGGAAGAGCACTATGGACTGGAAGAAGTAAAAGAAAGAGTGTTGGAATTTCTTGCAGTGCGCGCGCTTACAAAGAAAGGGGACAGCCCGATCCTGTGTCTTGTGGGACCTCCGGGAACCGGTAAGACATCGATTGCGAGATCTCTTGCAAAGGCACTTAAAAAGCCGTATGTGCGCATTTCTTTGGGAGGAATCCGTGACGAAGCTGAAATTCGCGGACACAGAAAGACATATGTTGGAGCAATGCCGGGAAGAATTGCAAATGGAATCAAAGCAGCCGGTGTGAAGAATCCGCTGCTTCTTCTGGATGAAATCGATAAAGTCAGCACAGACTATAAGGGAGATACTTTTTCTGCGCTTTTGGAAGTACTTGATAGTGAGCAGAATAATAAGTTCCGAGACCATTATCTGGAAGTCCCACTGGATTTGTCGGAGGTGACATTCGTGACAACGGCGAACAGTCTTCAGACGATTCCAAGACCGCTTCTTGACCGTATGGAAGTGATTGAAGTCAGCAGCTATACAGAGAACGAGAAGCTCCATATTGCAGAGAAACATCTGATTCCAAAGCAACTTGAAAGACATGGGCTGACGAAAGAGCAGCTTTCTATCAGCAAAGGTGCTGTTTGGAAAATGGCGCGGAATTATACCAAAGAAGCCGGCGTTCGCCAGCTGGAGCGTGAGATTGGAAATATCTGCAGAAAGTCTGCAAAAGAAATTTTTGAGCACGATAAGAGGAAAATTCAGGTGACAGAGAGAAACCTTGTGAAATATCTTGGAAAAGAAAAATACACCTATCAGATGGCAAATGCTGAAGATGAGATTGGTATTGTGCGCGGACTTGCATGGACCAGCGTGGGAGGAGATACCCTTCAGATTGAAGTCAATGTTATGCCGGGAAAAGGAGAAATCATGCTTACAGGTCAGATGGGGGATGTGATGAAAGAATCTGCCCGCACCGGAATCAGTTATATTCGCTCTATCAGTGAATCACAGAGTGTACCTTCGGATTTCTTTGAAAAACATGATATACATATTCACATTCCGGAAGGAGCGGTTCCAAAAGACGGACCTTCTGCAGGTATCACGATGGCGACGGCAATGTTTTCTGCAATCACAGAGAAAAAAGTACGTGCAGATCTTGCGATGACCGGTGAAATTACACTTCGCGGACGAGTGCTGCCAATCGGTGGACTCAAGGAGAAACTTCTGGCTGCAAAAAATGCGGGGATCCATACGGTTCTTGTGCCGAAGGAAAATACAAAGGATGTAGAAGAAATTTCTTCTGAAATTACGAAAGGACTGGAAATTATACCGGTTTCCCAAATGAGAGAAGTTCTGGAGCTTGCGATTGTGAAGGAAGAAGCTTTTAAGCAGCAGACAGGAGCATAGGAAGGAGGATTAAGGGGCATGGTAATTAAAAACGTAAATCTTGAAACGGTATGTGGAATCACCAGCAAACTACCGGATAATACATTGCCTGAGATTGCATTTGCAGGTAAATCAAATGTAGGTAAATCTTCCCTTATCAATGCACTGATGAACCGGAAGGCTTATGCCCGTATTTCTGCAAAACCGGGAAAAACACAGACAATCAATTTTTACAATATTAATGAATCAGTCTATCTTGTGGATCTTCCGGGATATGGATACGCAAAGGTATCCGAACAGGAGAAGATCCAGTGGGGAAAGCTGATTGAAAGATATCTTCATGGATCAAAACAGTTGAAAGCAGTATTTCTCTTGATCGATATCAGACATGATCCGTCTGTGAATGACAAGATGATGTATGATTGGATTGTGGCGCAGGGGTATAATCCGATCATTATTGCGACGAAACTGGATAAGATTAAGAGAAGTCAGATCCAGAAGCAGGTCAAAGCGATTAAAGAGGGACTGAAGCTTCAGCCGGGAACAGTTGTGATTCCGTTTTCTGCTGAGACCAAGCAGGGGCGTGATGAAATTTGGGAGCTGGCTGCAGAAGTTTGTTCGTTGTCATAAAAAGAAAAGTGGAAGACAGTAAAAAGGAGCAGCTGGTGTATGCCGGCTGCTCCAGTTTTTTACATTACTTTACGGAATAATTCCTTGAAATCTTCTACAGAAGCTTCTTTTGGATTTCCAGGTGCGCATGCGTCAGCGTGTGCAGATTCAGCAAGGAAGTCAAGATCTTCTTCCTTAAGTGCTTCCAGTTTGGCCGGGATTCCAACGTCTGCGGAAAGCTGGCGAACTGCGTCGATAGCAGCTTTTCTGTATTCTGCTTCAGACATATCGTCCACACCTTTTACTCCCATAGCGCGTGCAATCTCGCGGTATTTTTCACCGGTGCATTCCTGATTGTATTCCATTACGATCGGAAGCATCATCGCACAGGCAACACCGTGCGGGGTATCGTAAACAGCACCCAGAGTGTGAGCCATAGAATGAGCGATTCCAAGACCTACGTTAGAGAATCCCATACCTGCGATGTACTGTCCGAGAGCCATTCCTTCACGGCCTTCCTTGGTGTTGGCAACAGCACCGCGAAGAGACTTGGAAATGATTTCGATTGCTTTTAAGTGGAACATATCTGTCATTTCCCATGCAGCCTTTGTTGTGTAGCCTTCGATGGCATGTGTCAGAGCGTCCATACCGGTAGATGCGGTAAGACCTTTCGGCATAGAAGACATCATATCTGGGTCAACGATTGCGATGATCGGCATATCATGTGGGTCAACGCATACGAATTTGCGCTTTCTTTCGACGTCTGTGATAACATAGTTGATCGTTACTTCGGCAGCAGTACCGGCTGTTGTCGGAACAGCGATAATCGGTACACATGGTTTCTGGGTCGGAGCAACGCCTTCCAGACTTCTTACATCTTCAAATTCCGGGTTTGTGATGATAATACCGATTGCTTTTGAAGTATCCATAGAAGAACCGCCGCCGATTGCTATGATATAGTCTGCACCAGATGCTTTGAAAGCTTCTACACCATGCTGAACGTTCTCGATGGTTGGATTTGCTTTGATGTCAGAATATATTTCATAAGCAAGTCCTTCTTTATCAAGAATATCAGTTACTTTAGAAGTAACGTTGAATTTAATCAGATCCGGGTCAGAGCATACAAATGCTTTCTTAAATCCGTGTGCTTTTGCTTCTGTTGCGATTTCAGCGATAGCGCCTGCACCATGATAAGAAGTTTCGTTTAACATAATTCTGTTTGCCATTGTCTTTTTCTCCTTTTCGCTTAATTTGCTGATATTATTTTAACAAATTATAGCGATGAAATAAAGTTACAGAATCGAAAATTTGTAACAATTGACGAAAATTATGCCAAAACACCAAGCATAGTGAATAATTCTTCCAATTTCAACGGCATCGCTTTTACAAGCATGTGGGCAAGTTCATCCGAAGACATTTTCATCCCTCCAAGTACCCATTTCGCAGTCATATAGATAGAACTCTGACAATACATTTCCAGGAGAAAACTTGTTTCGCTGTCAGGCACATGCCCGGTTTTCTCACGAATCAGATTTGTATAAAACTGAAGAATCAGTTCAAAATCATGATCTTTCAAAGAATTCTGGGCATCAGAACGAAAGGCGGCACTGAAAAAGACCCGCTCTTCCTGTATGTAATCAAATTTTCGTTTCAATCCTTTATAAATAGTCTCACCGCTTCCCATGTGTTCGAAAGACTTATGAAGAAGTTTGTCAAAATACCAGTTGATAAGGTCATATTTATCGAGAAAATTTCGATAGAATGTCTGTCTTGTAAGACCGCAGTTCTCTACGATCTGGCGGATCGTAATGTCATCGACAGAAGTGGTCTTCATACACTGTTTGATTGATTCGGCAAGCCGGTATTTCGTAATTTCTGATTTTGCCATGCTTAAGATTCCTCCGGATTATATATAACTCCATTAGTAAAACTATATACTAAAGGCGCCCTTTTCGTCAACCGGAGATATGATTTGACAGAAGAAGAAAAACAATTTATCATTTAAAACAGAAGGAGGAAATGGTAAATGGAAAAGCAGATATCAATTCGTGTTGCCACGGAGAAAGATGCGAAGAAGCTTTTGGAAATTTATGAGCCTTATGTACGAGATACCGCAATCACTTTTGAATACGAAGTACCGGAAGTGGAAGAATTCGCAGGAAGGATTCGAAAAACTTTGATGCGCTATCCATATCTGGAAGCACTTTGTGGTGAGGAAATTGTCGGTTATGCATACGCTTCCCCTTTTCATGAAAGAAAAGCGTACGACTGGGCAGTTGAAGTGTCTGTTTATGTAAAAAGAGAGAGGCGGCGTATGGGAATCGGGAAGATTTTGTATCATGCATTGGAAGAAGAACTTAAGAAGATGAATATTTCCAATGTAAATGCGTGTATTGCATATCCGGTATCGGAGGATGTATATTTAACGGATGACAGTGTGAGATTCCATGAAAGCATGGGGTATCGGATGGTTGGAAGATTTTATAAGTGCGGGTATAAATTTCATCATTGGTATGATATGGTCTGGATGGAAAAGCATATTGGTGAGCATCTTGAAAATCAGCCTGAAGTGATTAGTTTTAGTCAAATATCCGCAAATAATTGACATAAAAAATACTTTGTCTTATATTTACAGAAGTAAAAACCAGGGGGTGAGAATTTGAAGAATAAATACGAAATTGATATGTGCAACGGTTCTATTATGGATAAGCTGGTTTCTTTTTCGCTTCCGCTGATGCTTTCAGGAATTTTGCAGCTGATGTTTAATGCGGTAGATATCATCGTTGTAGGGCGGTTTGCAGGAAGCCAGTCACTAGCGGCAGTAGGATCGACCACAGCACTTATCAACATGTTTGTGAATCTGTTTATCGGGATTTCGCTTGGGACAAATGTACTGGCGGCCCGATTTTTTGCGGCCGGGAAAGACAGGCAGATGTAAGAAACGGTTCATACGTCGATTACGTTTGCCGCAATCAGCGGCGTAGTGATGCTTATTATTGGAGTGGTGTTTGCCAGATTTGCACTGGAGATGATGGCAACGCCTTCGAGTGTAATTGAGTTGTCTGTACTTTATATGCGGATTTACTTTATGGGAATGCCGTTTTTTATGCTTTACAATTATGGAGCGGCAATCTTAAGGACGGTCGGTGATACGAAACGTCCATTGTTTTTCTTGATCATATCCGGTGTGATTAATGCTGTCCTTAATATGATTTTGGTAATTGTATTTCATCTTGCGGTCGTAGGTGTAGCGATTGCGACAGTGATTTCACAGATGATTTCCTGCATTCTGGTTCTGCGGTGCCTGTACAAATCTGAAGGAAGTTATCAGCTTCGCTTTTCAAAACTGATGCTGAAGGAATGTTATTTACAGCAGATTTTCCGGGTCGGTCTTCCGGCAGGAATCCAAAGTATGGTCATCAATTTTTCAAATGTGCTTTTGCAGTCATCGGTGAATTCTTTTGGGTCGGTTGCAATGGCCGGATATACGGCGGCTAACAATGTTCTAGGCTTTTTATATGTGGCAGTGAACTCAGTTACACAGGCATGTATGAGCTTTACCAGTCAGAATTATGGAGTCAGAAAATACAAACGGATGGATAAAGTGCTGAATGACTGTATCGTTCTGAGCCTGGGAGTTTCTCTTGTGCTGGGAGGTGGTTCTTACATTCTGGGTGAGGGGATTTTAGGAATTTATACAGATGATGCGGAAGTGGTGCGCTGCGGAATGGAAATTCTTTCGTATACTACGATTACGTATTTCCTGTGTGGACTTATGGATCTGTTTCCGGGAGCTATGCGCGGAATGGGATTTTCAGCGGCTCCGATGATACTCTCAATTGTGGGCACGGTAGGAACGAGAATAGTATGGATATTCGGAATATTCCCACGGTACAGGTCACTTTCTATCCTGTTTGTGTCGTATCCTGTATCGTGGATACTTACGATTCTGATGCAGGTGGTATGTTTTGGGTTTGTGAGAAAAAAGGTACATGCGAAGTAAACAATCAGGGCGCTTGAAAATAGAACTATTTCGTGATAGAATCAAAGAGATGCGAGGGCGTATCGGCAAAATGCCGGTGCGCCTTTTTAGGAGGAAAAATAATGAGACTTGAGAATTATGAGATGCACCTGCCAAATTATTCGATTGGTAATACGATTTATGACAAGATAGGGCCTGTATGTGAATCATATGGAAAAACGGTGCTTGTCATCGGAGGAAAAAGGGCACTTGCGGCATCTTCCGAAAAAATAGAGAGATATGTGAAACAGACCAGTCTGAAAATTATCGGTACAGAGTTGTTTGGAGAAGATTGTACGTATGAAAATGTAGAAAGACTCCGGGAAATGGAACTTTATCAAAAGGCTGATATGATATTTGGGGTTGGAGGCGGAAAAGCATTGGATACGGTAAAATGTTTGTGTATTCCGGACGATAAGCCGGTATTTTCTTTTCCGACGATCGCGTCTAATTGCGCAGCATGTACGTCAGTTTCTATCATGTATCACGAAGACGGGACTTTTATGAAACCACATTTTTTTGTGCGTCCGGTCATGCATGCATTTATTGATACAGAGATCATTGCCAAAGCCCCTTGTAAGTATATGTGGGCAGGAATTGGAGATACGATTGCAAAATATTATGAAGCAAAGATTTCTTCCAGAGGAGAGAAACTGGAGCATTTTACTGCGCTTGGTGTAGCGGTGAGCCAGATGTGCCGTGATCCTCTTTTCCAGTATGCAATGAAAGCATTTGAAGATCATAAAAAGAGAATAGCTTCTTATGAATTAGAGCAAGTGATTCTTGCAATTGTTGTCACTACAGGAATAGCGTCGATTTTTTTGACCAGAGATTTCACCCCGGATTATAACAGTGGACTGGCACATGCCGTATTTTATGCATTTACAAATTATCCGATGATAGAAGAAAAACATCTGCATGGGGAAGTGGTGGCTTTCGGACTTCTTTTCGCCCTTCTTGTTGATAAGGATTATGAGGAATTTGAAAAGGTTTACCGGTTAAACCGAAGTGTGGGGCTTCCGGTTAAGTTGGAACAAATAGATATTTCCTGGGAACAGTGGAAAGAATCCGTGCTTCAGATTCCGCAAATGTCAGATATCAGGCATTATCCATACAAGGTTACAAAAGAAATGTTGGAAATTGCGATGAAGAAATTAAAAGAACGAGTGGAAAGGGATGAGAAAAATGGAAGAGAGGCACAGTAAAACAGCAGGCATGATCTGGGGAGTTGCCTTTGTGTGGTTTACGACACATTTTGGAGGAGGATTTGCATCAGGAGCACAGATTTACAGTTACTATGTGAGATTTGGGAAATGGTGTCTGATTATGCCAATCCTTGCGATGCTTTATAATGCGTTGTTTTTTGCTTATAGTCTTTCTTTTGCGAGAAAGCATGAAGTGTATGATTACCGGTCCTATAACAATGCATTTTATGGAAAATATGCTCCGATATTCTCTAATTTGTTTGAGATTTTATACCTTTGTGTCATGTGTGTAGCGCCCGCAGTAGCATTTGCAACAGGAGGGGCAACACTAAACGCTTTGACAGGAATCCCATATCTTGTATGCACCCTTATAATCGGAGCGTTTATTTTCCTTGTCGCGATTTTTGGAACTGATCTGGTAAGGAGAGTTGCATCCGTGCTTTCAATCTGCATTATTGTGGGGCTTTTGATTGTGTATATTCCGAATATTCTGTGTGGAACAAAGGAAATTGCAGAGGCTTTAGAAATTATGAAAATGGAGAGTCAGTCTTTGGGGAAAGCACTGTATCAGGCGTTTCTGTATGGAACTTTCCAGCTTGCGAATGTTGCAGTTTTTGTGCAGCATGCCAAAGTGTTTGAAAAACCGAGGGATGCAGTAAAAAGTATGGGAATTGGAATGGTGATCAATGCGGGACTTATGGTTATAGTTGTACTCGGACTTATGACTGTATATACAAATCCTTCTATGAAGGAACAGAGTGTGCCAACCCTATTTATGGTTCAGAATGGGGTAGGCAAAACAATCCTTACTCCAATCATTTCTGTCCTTATTATCCTAGGGGCAGTTTCTACTGCAGTTAATATGGTTGCGGCGATGGTGAAACGTATTTGCGGAAGTATAAGTGAAAGGAAAAAGATGGAGAAAATAAAGGGAAACAGACCGGAACGGAAAGAAATTATTGTGGCATTTGTCTGTTGCTGTGTGGATTTCGGGATTGCACAGTTCGGACTTCTGACGCTGATCCAGAAGGCTTATAGTATACTGGCATATCTGGCAATACCTGTGATTTTGATACCTTATATTGTACATATGGTTTATACAAAGAATATGGTGAAGTAAGTATAGAATGTTTTAGATAAAGTATAATAAAAAGTACAGAACAAATGTTCATTTTGCTCTGTACTTTTTTTCTTTATAATGATATACTATACAAAAATCGGTTACGGAAAATAGAATGGTATGGGTTTAAGGAGATAATTTCATGGATCATTTTGAATTAGTATCAGAATATGCCCCGACCGGCGATCAGCCGCAGGCAATTGAGCAGTTAGTAAAAGGGTTTAAGGAGGGCAATCAGTGCCAGACCCTATTGGGTGTTACCGGTTCCGGTAAGACTTTTACGATGGCGAATGTTATCCAGCAATTGAATAAACCAACGTTGATCATAGCACATAATAAAACCCTCGCAGCACAGCTCTATGGAGAATTCAAGGAGTTCTTCCCGGAGAATGCAGTCGAGTACTTTGTGTCCTATTACGATTACTATCAGCCAGAGGCCTATGTTCCTTCATCGGACACTTACATTGCCAAGGACTCCGCGATCAATGATGAGATAGATAAGCTCCGCCACTCCGCGACAGCGGCTTTGTCAGAGCGGAATGATGTTATCATCGTCGCCAGTGTATCCTGCATTTATGGACTGGGTTCACCGATTGATTATAAAGAGATGGTTATTTCACTTCGCCCGGGAATGATAAAGGACAGGGATGAGATGCTGAGAAAACTGATTGAGATTCAATACGACAGGAATGATATGGATTTCAAGCGAGGAACTTTCCGAGTTCGCGGTGATGTTGTGGAAATATTTCCTGCATATTCGGAGAAAATAGCGTATAGGGTGGAATTTTTCGGAGACGAGATTGATCGTATCACGGAGATTGACACACTGACCGGTGAAGTTTTGAATGTGATCGGCCATGTGGCGATTTTTCCGGCGTCTCATTATGTTGTTTCCAAAGAGAAGATGGAAGCTGCTATTTCAGAAATAGAGAAAGAACTGGAGGAACAGATCCGGTATTTTAAAGGGGAAGATAAGCTTCTGGAGGCTCAGAGGATTTCCGAGCGTACGAATTTTGATATAGAGATGATGAGGGAGACGGGATTCTGTTCGGGAATCGAGAACTATTCACGTCATCTGACCGGACTTGCGCCGGGGCAGCCGCCTCAGACTTTGATAGATTATTTCCCGGATGATTTTCTGATGATCATCGATGAGTCGCACAAGACGGTGCCACAGATCGGAGCGATGTATCACGGTGATCAGTCGAGAAAGACTACACTTGTGGATTATGGTTTCAGACTTCCGTCGGCGAAGGATAACAGACCGCTTAGTTTTGAAGAATTTGAAAGTAAGATCGACCAGGTGATGTTTGTTTCCGCAACACCCGGGGAATATGAGGAACAGCATGAGCTTCTTCGGGCTGAGCAGGTAATCAGGCCTACAGGTCTTCTGGATCCCGAGGTGGAAGTGCGCCCGATTGAAGGACAGATTGATGATTTGATCGCAGAAGTAAATAAAGAGACTGCGAAGAAGAATAAAGTACTTATTACGACTCTGACGAAGCGAATGGCGGAAGATCTGACGGATTATATGCGTGAACTGGGAATCCGTGTGAAATATCTGCATTCGGATATTGATACACTGGAGAGAACAGAGATTATAAGGGATATGCGTCTGGATGTGTTTGATGTTCTCGTGGGAATCAATCTATTGAGAGAGGGACTGGATATTCCTGAGATTACACTGGTGGCGATTCTGGATGCGGATAAGGAAGGATTCCTTCGTTCTGAGACTTCGCTTATACAGACGATCGGACGAGCTGCCCGTAATGCAGAAGGTCATGTTATCATGTATGCAGATCATATTACAGATTCGATGAGAGTGGCTATTGATGAGACGAAAAGGCGCCGCGCGATTCAGATGGCATACAATGAAGAACATGGTATCACGCCGCAGACGATAAAAAAAGCAGTGCGTGATTTGATCAGCATTACGAAGAAAGTTGCCGCAGAAGAGATGAAGATGGAAAAAGATCCGGAGTCAATGAGCAGAGAAGAGCTTGAAAAGCTGATCAATAATATGACGAAACAGATGAAGAAAGCAGCAGCAGAACTGAATTTTGAGACGGCAGCAGAGTTAAGAGACAAGCTGGTGGAATTAAAGCGATATCTGAATGAGATGGATTAAAGGATATTGTTAACATAGAATATAGCAGAGGTTGGAAAGTATGGCAGAAGAGAAGAAGCAATTTATTAAAATAAGAGGAGCGAACGAACATAATTTAAAAAATATAGATGTTGATATCCCGAGAAATGAACTGGTTGTTTTGACGGGACTCAGTGGATCGGGAAAATCCTCACTGGCATTTGATACGATTTATGCGGAAGGACAGCGGAGATATATGGAATCTTTGTCTTCTTATGCAAGACAGTTCCTTGGTCAGATGGAAAAGCCGGAGGTTGAAAGCATAGAAGGACTCTCGCCGGCGATTTCGATCGATCAGAAATCAACGAACAGGAACCCAAGATCTACAGTTGGTACGGTTACGGAAATCTATGATTATTTTCGTTTGCTCTATGCAAGAATCGGAATACCGCATTGTCCGAAATGCGGAAGGGAGATTAAAAAGCAGACGGTAGATCAGATGACGGATCAGATCATGGAATTGCCGGAGGGAAGTAAGATTCAGCTTATGGCTCCGGTGGTGCGCGGGAGAAAAGGAACACATGCCAAACTTCTGGAACGGGCGAAGAAGAGTGGATATGTCCGTGTACGGATTGACGGAAATATGTATGAACTTTCGGAAGCGATTTCCCTGGATAAGAATATCAAGCATAATATTGAAATTATCGTGGATCGTCTGATCATAAGAGCCGGAATTGAGAAAAGACTGACCGACTCCATCGAAAGTGTTTTGAATCTGGCTGAGGGGCTTCTTGTAGTTGATGTGATCGGCGGGGAGACGATGAATTTTAGTCAGAGCTTTTCCTGTCCGGATTGCGGCATCAGTATTGATGAGATTGAACCAAGAAGTTTTTCTTTCAATAATCCGTTTGGTGCATGTCCGGAATGTTTCGGTCTGGGATATAAAATGGAGTTTGATGAAGAGCTTATCATTCCGGATAAATCTCTCAGTATCAGTCAGGGCGCGATCGCTGTGACCGGATGGCAGTCCTGTACGGATAAATCAAGTTTCACGTATGCGATACTGGATGCGCTTTGTAAGGAATATCATTTTGATCTGGATACTCCGTTTGAAGAATATCCTCAGGAGATTCATGATGTTTTGATATACGGAACGGGCGGAAAAGAATTGAAAGTCCACTATAAAGGGCAGCGTGGCGAAGGAATTTATGATGTTACATTTGAGGGGATTATTAAAAATGTTGAACGGCGTTACAGAGAGACCGGTTCGGAGACGATGAAAGCGGAATATGAAAGCTTTATGCAGATTACGCCTTGCCGTGAGTGTAAGGGACAGCGCCTGAAAAAATCGGCACTTGCTGTGACTGTTGGTGATAAGAATATTCATGAAGTTACATCTATGTCTATTGAAGTTCTTCAGGAATTTATCAATAGCCTTACTCTGACGAAGACACAGCAGATGATCGGCGGTCAGATCCTCAAAGAGATCAGGGCGAGAATTCAGTTCCTTATGGATGTGGGGCTTGAGTACCTGACCCTTTCAAGAGCGACAGCAAGTCTTTCCGGCGGAGAAGCACAGAGAATCCGGCTTGCTACACAGATCGGTTCCGGTCTTGTGGGAGTGGCATACATTCTGGATGAACCGAGTATCGGATTGCATCAGAGAGATAATGATAAACTGTTGGCAACACTGAAACATCTGCGTGATCTGGGAAATACGCTGATCGTGGTTGAACATGATGAGGACACGATGTTTGCAGCCGACCATATCATAGATATCGGTCCGGGAGCCGGCGAGCATGGCGGAGAGTTGGTGGCACAGGGAACAGCAGAGGAGATCATGCAGGTGGAACGTTCGATTACAGGAGCATATCTCAGCGGAAGAATCAAGATACCTGTTCCGCAGGAGAGAGCGAAACCAACCGGCTGGATCAAAGTAATCGGAGCTGCCGAGAATAATCTGAAAAATGTGAATGTGGAATTTCCTCTTGGAGTCATGACCTGTGTTACCGGTGTATCCGGTTCGGGCAAAAGCTCTCTGGTAAATGAGATTTTATATAAGACCATGGCGAAAAAATTAAATCATGCGAGAGTGATTCCGGGAAAACATACAAGGATTGAAGGACTGGAACAGCTTGATAAAGTTATTGCGATCGATCAATCTCCGATAGGAAGAACTCCAAGATCGAATCCGGCTACTTATACCGGTGTGTTTGACCTCATCAGGGATTTATTTGCATCGACTTCGGATGCGAAAGCAAAAGGATATAAAAAGGGAAGATTCAGTTTTAATGTGAAAGGTGGACGATGCGAAGCCTGCAGCGGAGACGGTATCATTAAAATAGAAATGCATTTCCTGCCGGATGTGTATGTGCCATGTGAAGTATGTGGCGGAAAGCGGTATAACCGAGAGACTCTCGAAGTGAAATATAAGGGGAAGAGCATCTATGATGTGCTGGATATGACGGTAGAAGAAGCGCTTCATTTCTTTGAAAACGTGCCGAGTATCCGTAGAAAAATGGAGACGTTGTATGATGTGGGTCTGTCATATATCCGATTGGGCCAGCCCTCTACGACACTGTCCGGTGGTGAAGCCCAGCGTATCAAATTGGCAACGGAACTGAGCCGCAGAAGTACAGGAAAAACGGTTTATATCCTCGATGAACCTACAACGGGACTTCATTTTGCGGATGTGCACAAGTTAACAGAGATTCTGAAAAGGCTGACAGAAGATGGAAATACCGTAATCGTGATCGAACATAATCTGGATGTGATCAAGACTGCAGATTATATTATTGATATTGGTCCGGAAGGTGGAGATAAGGGTGGAACAATCGTTGCGACGGGCACACCGGAAGAAATTGCAGCAAATCCGAAGTCGTATACCGGAAAATATATTGACATGATGTTGAAAAAATGTTAAAACCTTAAGAAAATCTAAAATATAAAAAAATACTTTCCATTTATTTGAATTTTTATTATAATGAAATATGTATGTGTATCATACAAGTTTGTAAAGATATAACGAAAGATAGTGGAAATAGATAGCAGAATGAAAGGGGAATCAGCATGTCAGTAGATATTGGAATTGATTTGGGAACAGCGAGCATTCTCGTTTATGTAAAAGGAAAAGGGGTCGTTTTAAAAGAGCCATCTGTTGTGGCATTTGACAGAGATACAAATGTTATTAAAGCAATTGGAGAAGAAGCGCGTTTGATGCTTGGAAGAACTCCGGGCAATATTGTTGCGGTAAGACCGCTCCGTCAGGGTGTTATTTCAGATTATATCGTTACTGAAAAGATGATCAAGTACTTTGTTCAGAAGGCACTTGGTAAGCGTACATTTAAAAAGCCGAATATCAGCATCTGCGTTCCGAGCGGTGTTACCGAAGTTGAGAAGAAAGCAGTTGAAGAAGCCGCATTTGCAGCCGGAGCACGTGAAGTACATCTTATTGAAGAGCCGGTAGCTGCTGCAATCGGTGCCGGAATTGATATTGCAAAACCTTGCGGCAATATGATCGTCGATATCGGCGGAGGTACCTCTGACATTGCTGTTATTTCTCTTGGAGGAACCGTTGTTAATACTTCTTTGAAGATTGCTGGTGATGACTTTGATGAAGCGATTGTACGTTTTATGAGAAAGAAACATAATCTTCTTATCGGAGAACGTACAGCGGAAGATATTAAGATTAAGATTGGGACAACCTATCCTCTGGTTGAAGAAGAGACGATGGAAGTACGCGGAAGAAACCTTGTGACAGGACTTCCGAAGATTGTTACGGTTACATCTTCTGAGACGGAGGAGGCACTTCGCGAGACGACAAGCCAGATTGTTGAGGCGGTTATTGCGGTTCTGGAGCGTACTCCACCGGAACTTTCAGCAGATATCCTTGATCGAGGAATTGTCTTGACCGGAGGAGGAGCGATGCTTCGTGGATTGGAAGAACTGATTGAGGAGAAGACAGGTATTAACACGATGACTGCGGAAGATCCGATGAAAGTTGTAGCCATCGGAACCGGTCAGTTCGTAGAATTTATGAACGGTAGAAAAGATTTATAGAGTAACGAAAGTTACGTAAATACGAAAGCCAGGCTGTTTCGTGAAGAGACAGCCTTTTTGCTCTATGAAAGTTCAGGTATACTTTTTGTTTTCGGAGGAGGAGATATGGAAGTAATACAAGGCTATGTAGAACATATCGTATTCCGGAATGAAGATAATGGGTATACGGTATTTAATTTAAATAATGATGACGGTGATCTGACTTGTGTGGGAAATTTTAACTATATTGCAGAAGGTGAACTGGTTGAAGTGCAGGGGGAATATACGGTACATAGTATGTATGGCACACAGCTAAAAGTGACCGGATATGAGATAAAAGCACCTGAAGATTTGATTTCTATTGAACGGTATCTGGGGTCAGGTGCGATTAAAGGGGTTGGAACATCTCTAGCGGGAAGAATTGTTAAAAAATTTAAGGAAGATACTTTTCGTATTATAGAAGAAGAACCGGAAAGGCTGGCTGAGGTAAGAGGAATCAGTGAGCGGATGGCAAGAGAGATTGCACTTCAGGTAGAAGAAAAGAAGGATATGCGTAAAGCGATGATCTACTTACAAAAATATGGTGTCTCCACAACACTTGCAGCGAAGATCTATAAGTATTATGGGCAGAAGACATTTCAAGTCTTAGAAGAAAACCCATACCAGATGGCAGACCATATTCAGGGGATCGGGTTTAAAACGGCAGATGAGATCGCGATGCATATTGGAATACACAGCAATTCGGATTTCCGCATAAAGAGTGGAATCTTCTACACGTTGCAACAAAGCGTTACCGAAGGTCATGTATATTTAACAAAAGATGTGCTTTTGAAAAGAGCATCTGATCTTCTTGAAGTAGAGATTCAGGATATGGAGAAATACTTGATGGATCTTGCGATGGAGAAAAGAATTATGCTGAAAGAATCACAGGATGGTTTCAGAATTTATCCGTCGTATTTTTATTATCTTGAACTTAACACCGCAAAAATGCTGCATGACCTGAATATTTCATATGATGAGGCGGATACAGTTATATGGAAAAAAATAACGCGGATTGAGAAAGAAGAGAAGCTGGAGCTTGACGAGAAGCAGCAAATGGCAGTGATGGCAGCAGTTAGGCATGGACTTACGATAGTGACGGGAGGACCGGGAACCGGAAAAACAACGACGATCAATGCAATGATTCGTTATTTTCAGGAGGAAGATCTTCAGCTCCGTCTTGCCGCACCTACGGGACGAGCGGCAAAGCGAATGACAGAAGCTACCGGCTGTGAAGCACAGACAATCCACCGTTTGTTGGAAGTGACCGGTAATCCGGAAGATGAAGGTGCAAGAAGCGGATTTGAAAGGAATGAAGAGAATCCACTGGAAGCAGATGTGATCATAATTGATGAGATGTCCATGGTAGATCTTCCGCTCATGCATGCGCTCCTTTGCGCGATTATTCCCGGCACAAGACTGATTCTCGTGGGAGACTGTAATCAGTTGCCATCCGTTGGCCCGGGAAGTGTTTTGAAAGATTTGATCGCTTCAGAGCAGTTTCAGGTAGTGATGCTTACGAAGATTTTCAGACAGGCACAGGAAAGTGATATTGTGGTTAATGCCCATAAGATCAATCGTGGTGAAGTGGTAACTCTGGATAATAAGAGCCGGGATTTTTTCTTTTTAAAAAGAAATGATGCGAATGTCATAATCAGTGTACTTCTTACATTAATTCAAAAGAAGCTTCCTAAATATGTGGATGCTAAGCCTTATGATATCCAAGTATTGACACCTATGAGAAAAGGGATGCTCGGTGTGGAGAGGCTGAATAAGATTTTACAGCAGTACATGAACCCGCCGGAAAAAAATAAAGCGGAAAAAGAGTATGGTGATAAATTATTCCGTGTTGGTGATAAAGTGATGCAGATTAAAAACAATTACCAGCTCGAGTGGGAAATTGCTACCAAATACGGCCTTGTTGTGGATAAAGGTACCGGAATCTTTAATGGAGATATGGGAGTTGTGACTGAAATCAATTCCTATACAGAAACTTTGGAAGTAGAGTATGATGAAAAGCGTAAAGTAAAATATCCTTTTGAATTATTGGATGAGCTGGAACTTGCGTACGCCATTACGATTCACAAATCGCAGGGGAGCGAGTATCCGGCAGTGCTGATTCCGCTCCTTACGGGACCGCGCCAGCTGTTTCACAGAAATCTTCTTTATACAGCGATAACGCGTGCGAGAAAGTGTGTTACGATCGTTGGAAGTGATACAACTTTTCAAGAAATGATTCAAAATATAGATGAACAGAACAGAAATACAAGTCTGGCTGAACGAATCAGAGAAATCTATGGAATTATGGAAGAGAGTTAAGATAGAACCCAAATCAATTTTGAATGAAGATTGAAAAAATAAAGAAAGGAATCCAAACATTACAATCATGTAGCCTGAATCTTTTTTATCCGGTAAAGTGCCCTTTTTGCGGTGCAATAGAGCAGAACGGAATTTGCGGGAAATGCCGGGAAAAAATATTGGTCATTCGGGAACCGAGATGCCGAAAATGCGGAAAGCCTCTAAGAAAGGCAGAAGAAGAATTCTGTTATGATTGTAAGGCGTTAAATCATGAATTTGAAGAAGGAAGAAGTCTTTGGGTACACAAAGAACCCGTCAGCCATGCAATTTACGCATTGAAGTATCAGAATAAACGGATTTACGGGGAACTTTTCGGTCGGGAAATGGCAATAGAATTTTCGGAATATCTCATAGAAAAGAAAGTAAACTTAATTGTTCCGATTCCGCTACACCGGAAGAGGCAGAGAGTGCGTGGGTATAATCAGACAGAAATACTGGCTGATTTTATAGGCCGGTATACGGGAATATCAGTGGAGTCCGGTGTACTTGTCCGTCAGAAGTATACAGATCCACAGAAGCAGCTAAATGATAAACAACGAAGAAGAAATATTCGGGATGCATTTGCTGTGAAAAAGGAAGTCTGGTCTAAGAGAATCGTGTTGATTGATGATATTTATACGACCGGAAGCACGTTGGATGAAGCGGCCAGAGTACTGTACAGAGCAGGGGCTGAAAAAGTCTATTTTTTGACTATTAGTATTGGACAAGGATACTGATATTTGTTATACTGAAAATAGCGCAATACGAGGGGAAAACGTATCGAGGTGACTATATGTTAAATGAAGACAAAGTGAAGCTGATGACAAGAATGGCGATGTACGAAAGCAAAGAAGGCGATGAAGACTTTAAAATCAGTGCATACTATAGGAAGGATTATTCAAGCTTTCATACGATTGTCACGATTATCTGGGTGACGATCGGGTATGCAATTGCTGTCGGAGTCGGTGCAGTGGCATTTCTTGATGAGATTTTAAAAAATATGAATTTTGCTTTTCTGATGATGCTGGGACTTTGCATCATAACCGGTTATATTGTTCTGGTTGTGTTTTATGGAATCGTTGCTTCAAGATTCTACCAGAAAAAACACAATGATGCCCGGCAGAGAGTGAAGAAGTTTAATCATGATCTGACTAGACTGAACAGAATGTATGAAAGGGAGAAAAAGTAATGAGCGATTTATTAGTATGGAGAGAGAGAATACAAAAGGTTTACATCGGTTATTCCATTTATGTGGATAAGGCAGTTCAGTTTGTTTTGGGCTTTGTTTCGTTTTATCTTATCAACCAGAATATAGGACTGATGAAAACGATAACAGCTCCGGTTGTAACGTTTGCTTTGGCTGTGATTTGCACATTCCTTCCGCCTGTGACGATAGCTCTTGTTGCAGCAGCTCTGGTGCTGGCACATCTGTTTTCGCTTTCGATGGGAGTTATGGCCGTAAGTGCATTAATATTTGCCATGATGTTTATTTTTTATTGTCGTTTTACTCCTAAGAAAGCAATCGTGCTTTTGGTGACACCGATTGCATTCATGCTTCATATTCCGTATGTAGTACCGATTATCTGTGGTCTTGCGATGACACCGGTTGCTGCAGTGCCGATTGCTTTTGGTACTATTATCTATTATATGATTTTTTGTGTGAAGAATTCTGCGGCGGCAATAACAGCAGCAGAAGGAATTACAGGTCAGATTTCCCTTTTTGTAAAAACGGTTTTCCAGAATAAAGAACTCTGGATTACAGTGATTGCTTTTATTATCTGCATTTTAACAGTTTATGTTGTTCGAAGGCTTTCTATTGATCATGCTTGGAAAGTTGCAGTAGCAGCAGGAGCAGTAGCGAATATCCTGCTTATTGTGATTGGGGATATTGTGTTTGATATACATACTTCATATGGTACATTGATACTTGGAAATTTGTTGGCAATCGTAATTGGAGTGATTTTGGAATTTTTCTTGTTTTCTGTGGATTATTCAAGAACAGAGCATATTCAGTACGAAGATGATGAATATTATTATTATGTAAAAGCAGTTCCGAAAATGTCGGTAGCTGTGCCGGAAAAAACGGTAAAGAGAATCAACGAACGCCGAAATACAGCGGATGATGGGTCGGAAGAGATTCGCCGCAAATCATCAAAAAAGACGGAGGGGCGTAAGAATATCAAAAAACATCCGGACGGAGCAAGTACCGGAAAGAAATCTTCAACATCAAACAATATGCGTGTACCAGCCAATACAGATGAGTTGCTTCTTGCAAAAAGTCTTCAGGAAGAGCTGGATATTCAGAATATTGTGAAACATGAATTAGAAGAGCATTAATTATAGGATTCTTACATAAAGAAGAAGTACAAGAATATAGTTGAGTAGTATATAGGTAGAGCAGTATCAAGGAAAGGAGGTACAGGAATGAAAGAAGCGATAACACGTTTTTTTGGAAGCAATCTACCGGATGGTTTTTATTTTCCGGAAGTAAGGTTTGCCGATCTTATTGAAATTATCATTATTGCTTTTTTGATTTACCAGATTATTTTGTGGATTAAAAATACAAAAGCGTGGATGTTATTAAAGGGGCTCATGGTCCTTGGTGGATTTATTCTTGTAGCTGCAATTTTCCGAATGTATGTAGTTTTGTGGATTGCGGAAACCGTGCTGCCTGTTATGGCAACCGGAGTTGTAATCATATTCCAGCCGGAATTGCGCCGGGCACTTGAGCGGCTTGGAGAAAAGCAGTTTATTGCTTCCATGGTCCCGTTTGATAAAAAGGGACGGGAAAATGTACGTTTCAGTGAAGCGACAATAGATGAAATTATAGCAGCATCTTTTTCAATGGGAGCAGTCAGGACAGGTGCACTGATCGTTGTTGAGCAGGCAACAAAGTTGACGGAATATGAGAGAACTGGTATCGAACTGGATTGTCTGATTTCCCGTCAGGTTTTAATCAATATATTCGAACATAATACTCCGCTTCATGATGGGGCAGTGATCATACGAGGAGACCGGATTGTATCGGCAACCTGCTACCTTCCGCTTTCGGATAATATGGATATCAGTAAAGCGCTTGGAACACGTCACAGAGCCGCAATTGGTATGAGCGAAGTAAGCGATGCACTGGTAATTGCAGTGTCTGAGGAAACTGGTTACGTGTCTGTAGCTTTAGGAGGACAGCTTGTTCGAAATGTGACACCGGAATATTTAAAAGAACGGATGGAAGCAATTCAGAATAAACATATAGAAACAGGGAAGATGAAAAAAATATGGAAGGGATGGAGAAAGCATGAAAAAAACGCTGACTAATAATCTGGGTCTAAAGGCATTGGCACTGGCGTTCTCCATTCTGCTCTGGATTATCGTAATGAATAATGAACGGCCGATCACGACCAAGACTTATATAGGAGTTCCGGTGACGCTGCTTCATCCGGAACTGATTACAAACCAGGGGAATACTTATCGGGTTGACGACAATTACAAAAAAGTAACAGTAACTGTCCGGGGAAAAAAAGATGTTTTAAAAGAGATTAAATTAAGTGATATTAAGGTTACTGCAGATGTGAAGAAATTAGATACGGCAACACGTTCTTTGATTCCTTATGAAGTATCGATTCCTACTTTTCAGGGACAGTATGTGGATGCTGAAACAGCAGAACCTAATCTTGTAATCTCAATAGAACTGGCAACGACGAAAACATTCCCGATTGTTCCGTCATCTTCAGGAGAACCAAGAAACGGATATCAGATCGGAAGCCTGGAAGCTGATCCGCAGCAGGTTAGAATTAGTGGCCCGGAATCAGTTGTCAATTCCATTGATAAAGTAGTTGCACAGGTAAATACAGCAGGTATTTCTAAAGATGAAGTGAAAGAAGCAGACATGATTCTTTATAATGCGGCAGGTATGGTAATTGATTCTACGCTGGTTGAGACAAACCTGGGAGAAGAAGGTCTTAATGTTAAGGTTCGTGTTCTTCATACGAAATCAGTACCTGTGGAATTTGATACATCAGGAATCGTACCTGCGTCGGGATATATATTTGAAGGTATTTCTGTGCAGCCGGAAACGGTAGAAATTGTCGGTACAAGAGAGCAGTTAGAGAATCTGGAAGCAATTGAAATTCCGGCAGATGTAATTGAAGAGACAAATCTTACGAAATCATTGGAAAGAACGATTGACATAACAGAGTATCTTCCGTATTGGGCAAAGGCGAAAGATGAGAGTGCAGGAATTTCGGTTCTTGTTAAGATATCGGTGACGAAGATAGGCACCAGAACACTGGACTATCCGGTAGGTTCGATTTCACTTCTGAATGTACCTAAGGATTATTCTGTAAAATACGATTCAGAAGGAAGTATTGAGATTATGATAAGCAGTGATGATCCGGACAGACTTGCCGATTTTGCGCTGGAACAGGGAAGTGTTTCAATTAATCTGGTGAATATTAAAGCGGCAGGTAATTATACAGTTCCTGTACAGATTACATTGCCTGACGGTATTGAACTTGTGCAGGATGTAAGCGTCCGTATTACACTTGAGAAAAATGATGGAGGAAATAATGGTTAGCAAAAAAGTAATAATTCATAACCCTACAGGATTACATTTGCGGCCGGCTGGACTATTCTGTCAAACCGCCCTGGAATTTGCATGCAAGATAACATTCAGGAACAATGATAGTGAAGGAAATGCAAAGAGTGTACTGAGTGTCCTTGGGGCATGTATCAAAAAGGGAGAAGAGATTGAAATTATTTGCGATGGTGTCGATGAAGAAAAAGCACTGAGGAAATTGATTGATCTTGTTGAGAGTGGTTTAGGGGAATAAATTCTCTGGATTTAGTAACTAAGATAAATAAAAGAATCCTGAAGAAATTCTTTGTATATTATGCATATAGAAAGGATTTCCTTAAGGATTCTTTTTTTTGTTGCAATGTAAAATGAGAAAGATTATAATTAATAGTGTATATACTTTTTTACATATAGAATAAGAAGTTAGGAAATGGACTTTGACAGTAATTGTTTTTTAGAAAGAGAGGCATGGGAATCATGTATGATTATTTAGTTGTAGGAGCAGGGCTCTTTGGAGCAATATTTGCACATGAGGCAAATAAGGCGGGGAAGAAAGTTCTTGTGATCGATAAAAGAGAGCATGTTGCCGGTAATATTTATACTAAGGAAGTAGATGGAATTCAGGTACATGAATATGGTGCACATATTTTCCATACAAGTAATAAAGAGGTTTGGGATTATGTTCAGCAGTTCGCGGAGTTTAATCGATATACGAATTCGCCGGTTGCAAAATATAAAGATGAATTATATAATATGCCGTTTAACATGAACACATTTAGTAAAATGTGGGGCATTACTACTCCGGATGAAGCAAGACAGAAGATTGAAGAGCAGATTAAAGAGGCGGGAATCACAGAACCGAAGAATCTTGAAGAGCAGGCAATTTCTCTTGTGGGACGTGATATTTACGAGAAACTGGTCAAAGGGTATACAGAAAAACAGTGGGGAAGACGTGCGACAGAGCTTCCTGCATTTATTATCAAACGACTGCCTGTAAGATTTGTATATGATAATAATTATTTTAATGATAAATATCAAGGAATCCCGATCGGTGGTTATACACAGATTGTAGAGAAGATGCTGGATGGAATTGAAGTCCGCTTAAGTACAGATTTCTTTGAGAAGCGTGAAGAATTGGAGAAAGCGGCTGACAAGATTGTATTTACCGGAATGATAGACGAATACTTCAATTACTGCTATGGAGAATTGGAATACCGAAGCCTCAGATTTGAAACAGAGGAACTGGATGTAGAAAATTATCAGGGAAATGCAGTCGTCAATTATACGGAATATGAGGTGCCGTATACAAGAATTATTGAACACAAGCATTTTGAATTTGGATGCCAGAACGGAGAATGTAATCCGAAGACGATCATTACAAGAGAATACCCTGCAACATGGAAAAAAGGTGATGAACCGTATTACCCGATGAATGACGAAAAGAATAATACCTTATATGCGAAATACAAAGAACTTGCTGACAAAGAAAAAAATGTAATTTTTGGAGGCAGACTTGGAATGTATAAATATTTTGATATGCATAATGTTGTTGCGGAAGCTTTAAACTGTGTACGACATGAATTGAATCAGTGTGAGTAACAGCGGTATATTGTAAAGAAAAACCGAGTATGATATAATTTGTAAAAAAATGTTGATAAATTGCAGGAGAAAATAACATGAATAAAGCAACAGTGGTCATTATGGCAGCAGGAATAGGAAGCAGATTTGGCGGAGGAATCAAGCAGCTTGAGCCGGTTGGACCAAATGGTGAGATCATTATGGACTATTCAATTACCGATGCGATGGATGCGGGATTTGACAAGGTTGTTTTTGTAATTAGAAAAGATCTTGAGAAAGATTTCAAAGAGGTTATAGGAAACCGGATTGAAGAAAAGATTCAGGTTGAATATGCATTCCAGGAACTGGATGATATTCCGGAAGAATACAGAGAACGTTATAAAGATAGAAAGAAACCATGGGGAACCGGACAGGCTATTCTTTGCTGCAAGGACGTTGTACACGAACCATTCCTTGTAATCAATGCAGATGATTACTATGGTAAAGAAGCATATAGGGAAGCGTTTGCGGAACTTACCAGAGACAAGGAAGAGTCCAGTGATATTATGAATATCAGCATGGTTGGATTCATTTTGAAGAATACACTCAGTGAAAATGGCGGAGTTACACGCGGTGTATGTAAAGTGGACGAAAACAAGATGTTAAAAGAGATCGTTGAAACACAGAACATTGTGAAAACGACAAACGGGGCAGCAATCCAAAAAGAGGATTCTGAAGAAGCAATTGATGTGGAATCACCGGTATCAATGAATATGTGGGGACTTCAGCCGGAGTTTTTCGAGATTCTTGAAAAGGGATTTGCAGAGTTTCTTGGTAAACTTGAAGCTGATGATCTAAAATCAGAGTATCTTTTGCCGACCATTATCGGAAATCTTCTGAAAGAAGGAAAGGTTCGGGTGAAAGTTCTGGAATCAAGAGATAAATGGTTCGGGGTTACATACAAAGAAGATAAAGAAGGAGTAGTTGCAGCGATTCGTGATCTGATTGATAAAGGAGAATATTAATGAAAAAGAGAATGAGAGCGATTTGTGCGTTAGTATTGTGTCTGACACTTGGCGTTTCAAGTGGTATTACCGCAGGTGCAGGGGATTTGACTACTTATTCGGGGGAAGATAAGGAGACAGTAGTCAGCGATGTGGACAATGCTGAAGAAAATGAAGTATCGGAAGAAATCGTAGGGGAAGAAGAAACGGAAACACCGGGAGAGGAACCTGATGACGCCAAAGAGCCGGGAAAACCTGAAGAAAATACAGGTGACGCGGAAGAACCGGAGGCATCGGGGAAAGAGCCTGGTGATGTAGAAGAACCTGAGAATTCGGATGAAGAGAAGCCGGAAGAGGAATTAAAGCTTACTTATCAGGCACATGTCCAGAATATCGGCTGGCAGGATGAGAAGATTGCCGGAGAGGACGCCGGAACGGTTGGAGAATCCCTCAGAATGGAGGCAATCCGTATCTGGGTCGAAGATAATCTTTACGAAGGCGATGTTGAGTATCGTGTCCATGTTCAGGATAAGGGCTGGCTGGAATGGGTGAAGAATGGAGAGATAGCCGGAACAGTTGGAGAGTCCTTAAGGATTGAAGCAATTCAAATCCACCTGACGGGTGAACTTTCAGAGCGTTATGGTCTTCTTTATCAGGCACATGTATCCGATTTTGGATGGCTTGGTACAGTTGCGACGAATGAGCTATCAGGCACAGAAGGTTTTGGAAAGAGAATGGAGTCCTTAAGAATTCAGATCTTTCCGAACGAAGAGCTGCCGGAAGAAAGTGAACGTGGTTATATTAGAAAGTATTATGATAAGGAATTGACATATAAAGGCCATGTACAGAATGTAGGCGATACCAAAGAAGTTACCGGAGGAAGTACTCTCGGAACAACAGGCCAGGGACTTAGAGTTGAAGGGTTCGAGATCAATCTGGATGATAGTAGTGAAAATGTGCTGAAAGCAAATATTGAGTATTGTGCACATATTCAGGATATTGGATGGCAAGAATGGATGCAGGAAGGTGAATATGCCGGAACAAAAGGCCAGAGTAAGAGAGTAGAAGCTGTAAAAATTAAACTGACCGGCGAAGCTGAGAAATATTTCAATATTTATTATCGATGTCATGTTCAGAATATTGGCTGGATGGGATGGGCATCTAATGGTGCAGCAGCAGGAACATCTAAGCTGGGATGGCGAATGGAAGGACTTCAGATTAAAATAGTACCAAAAGGATTTTCAGCACCGGGAAGTACTTCAGAAAGCTATAAAGAAGGAAAAAATGGCTGGTTTTATGAAAATGGTTATAAGCTTTATTATGTGAATGGAAAACTTAAGACGGATGTAAGAAGTATTGTAGGCAATCAGTCAAGTTATGAGATTCGCATTAATAAACAAAAGAGTTGTGTTACTGTTTACGCAAAAGACGGAACGAAAGGATACATTATTCCCGTTATCGCTTTTGCATGTTCACCGGGAGAAGCGACTCCGACAGGAACATTTTATACATCAGACAAGTATAGATGGCATGAGCTTTATGGCGCAATGGGACAGTGGTGTACACGTATTACCGGGCACGTGTTATTTCACTCACCACCGTATACAAAATTCGATAACCATACTTTATGGGCAAAAGAGTATAATAAGCTTGGCTCATGGGCTTCTCAGGGCTGTATTAGACTTCGGAGCGGAGACGCAAAATGGATTTATGATCATTGTAAATCCAGCACAAAAGTTATTATCTATAATAACAGTAATCCTGGACCGCTTGGAAAGCCGGTGTATGCAAAGATCCCATTGTCGCAGAACTGGGATCCTACAGACCCGACAGTATAATGTAAACAGGAGGATATTATGAGAACATATTTGGTAACAGGAGGAGCCGGTTTTATTGGCTCAAACTACATTCATTACATGTTTAAAAAATATGATAATGAAATTAGAATCATTAATGTAGATAAACTGACTTATGCCGGAAATCTTGAAAATCTGAAAGATGTTGAAAACAGAGAAAACTATACCTTCATAAAGGTAGACATCTGTGATGCGGATGCAATCAATAAGATTTTTGAAGAGAATGATATTGATCGTGTCGTACATTTTGCGGCAGAAAGTCACGTTGATAGAAGCATTAAAAATCCAGATGTATTTGTGAAAACGAATGTATTAGGAACGCTGGTAATGCTGAATGCAGCAAAGGCAGCCTGGGAGATCGGAGATAATGTCTATAAAGAAGATAAGAAATTTCTCCATGTTTCTACAGATGAGGTTTATGGTTCACTGGATGATGATGGTGGATATTTCTACGAGACTACTCCATATGATCCGCATAGTCTGTATTCAGCGAGCAAGGCTTCTTCCGATTTGTTGGTGAAATCTTATATGGATACGTATCGTTTTCCGGCAAATATCACAAACTGCAGCAACAACTACGGACCTTATCAGTTTCCGGAAAAGCTTATTCCTCTTATTATCAATAATGCACTTCAGGGCAAAAAGCTTCCGGTATACGGAGATGGAAAGAACGTCCGTGACTGGCTTTATGTGGAAGACCATGCAAAAGGAATCGATATGGTTCAGGAAAAAGGGCGCCTTTTTGAAACTTATAACATAGGCGGTCATAATGAAAAACAGAATATTGAAATAATTCATATTATTCTCGACACACTTAAGGAAATGCTTCCGGATGAGGATCCAAGAAAAGAGTTAGTAAGTGAAAACTTGATCACATATGTTACGGACCGCAAAGGACATGACAGAAGATATGCGATCGCACCGGATAAGATCAAAGAAGAAGTAGGGTGGGTTCCGGATACGATGTTTGCAGATGGAATTAAACGCACCATTCAGTGGTTCTTTGAAAATGAAGAATGGATGAAAAATGTAACGAGTGGTGATTATCAAAAATATTATGAAGAAATGTATAAATAATCAGACGGGCAGTATCTTTCGTGGATACTGCTGGTTTGCGTTTGCAAGAATGGAGGAAAAGAAATGAAAGGTATTATACTAGCTGGAGGATCAGGAACACGTTTATATCCTTTAACGAAAGCCGTGTCAAAACAGATTATGCCGGTTTATGATAAACCTATGATTTACTATCCCTTGTCAATTTTGATGCTTGCGGGAATACGTGAAATTTTAATTATTTCTACCCCACGTGACCTTCCGGTTTTCCAGGAACTGTTTGGAACCGGAGAAGCATTGGGACTAAAAATGTCATATGCTGTCCAGGAAAGCCCTCGAGGACTGGCAGATGCGTTTATCATCGGTGAAGAATTTATCGGAAACGATAATGTTGCACTGATTTTAGGAGATAATATATTTTATGGGCAGAGTTTCTCTAAAGTATTGCAGAGAGTTGCAAAGATGGAAAAAGGAGCAACGATCTTTGGGTATTATGTAAGAGATCCAAGAGAATACGGTGTGGTCGAGTTTGATGAAAACGGTACTGCGATTTCTATAGAGGAGAAGCCGGAGCATCCAAAATCAAATTATGCAGTTCCGGGATTATATTTCTACGATAATGATGTTGTAGAAATTGCAAAGAATGTTAAGCCTTCTGCACGTGGTGAAATTGAGATTACCAGTGTAAATAACGCTTACTTAGAGCGCGGTGATCTGCATGTCGAGACGTTAGGACGAGGTTTTGCGTGGTTGGATACCGGAAATCATGATGCACTTCTTGATGCTGCCGATTTCGTTGCGGCATTTCAGAAGCGCCAGGGATTGTATATTTCATGCATTGAAGAAATCGCATATAAAAGAGGATTCATTGACAAAGAACAGTTATTAAAGCTGGCAGAACCGCTTCTCAAAACAGCATATGGAAAATATCTTGTTGAAGTGGCAAATGGTTTATAGAAAAGGGGATTGTCATGGGAAAAATAACAGTAGAAACTTGTGAAATTGAAGGACTGAAAGTAATCACACCAACGGTATTTGGAGATGAACGCGGATATTTCATGGAGACATATAATTATAATGATTACAAGGCAGCGGGAATTGATATGGAATTTGTACAGGATAATCAGTCAAGTTCCAAAAGAGGAGTTCTTCGGGGACTCCATTTCCAGATCAACTATCCACAGGATAAACTGGTAAGAGTCGTAAGCGGAGAAGTGTTTGACGTTGCAGTGGATTTAAGAGAAGAATCTCCTACTTTTGGAAAATGGTATGGAGTAGTACTTTCAGCGGAGAATAAAAAACAGTTCTTTATTCCGAAGAATTTTGCACATGGTTTCCTGGTATTATCAGATTCTGCGGAATTTGCTTATAAGTGCACAGACTTCTATCATCCGAATGATGAAGGAGGACTGGCTTGGAATGACAGTGAGATTGGTGTGAAATGGCCGCTTCAGGAAGGTGTGGAACTTACGATTTCAGAAAAGGATCAGAAGTGGAGTGGACTTGCAGAATTCAAAAAACAGAAAGGAATAGATTAAAATGAAGGTATTGGTGACCGGAGTAAAAGGACAGCTGGGCTATGACGTTGTGAATGAACTTGAAAAAAGAGGACATGTCGCAGTCGGAACGGATGTGGATGACATGGATATTACAAAACCGCAGTTGGTTGAAAACACTTTGAAAGAGGTAAAACCGGATGCTGTCATTCACTGTGCAGCGTATACAGCAGTCGATGCGGCTGAAGATAATGTAGAACTTTGTAGAAAGATAAATGCCGAGGGAACCGGAAATATTGCAAAGGTCTGTGAGGAGATGGATATCAAAATGATGTATATCAGCACAGATTATGTGTTCAATGGAGAAGGCGATAATTTCTGGCAGCCGGATGATATAAGAGAACCGCTTAACGTATATGGACAGACAAAATACGAAGGGGAACTGGAGGTAGAAAATCATGTGAGAAAATTCTTTATCGTCAGAATCGCCTGGGTATTTGGTGTGAATGGAAAGAACTTTATCAAGACGATGCTGAAACTTGGTGAGAACAATAAGACAATCAAGGTGGTTAACGATCAGGTAGGATCACCTACTTATACTTATGATCTCGCAAGATTACTTGTTGATATGATTGAAACAGATAAATATGGAAGATATCATGCTACAAATGAGGGGATCTGCACTTGGTATGAATTTGCAAAAGAAATCTTCCGACAGGCGGGAATGAATGTAGAAGTACTTCCGGTGACCAGTGAAGAATTTCCGGCAAAGGCGAAAAGACCACATAACAGCAGAATCAGTAAAGATAAACTGGATGAAGCCGGGTTTGACAGACTGCCTGCATGGCAGGATGCGTTGTCTCGATATTTGGATGTTATTTGCGAAAATGAATAGAAATTTAATAAAAATGTAATGTTTACGCCTAAAATGTTACGGGAATGTAAAGAAAGTAAAAGAATAATTCATATTATTTTGACAAAGAAAGCGTTTTGAGATATAATATCACAATTAGTAAGTATAATAAACAGTCAAAATGATTACACAGGAGATATTATGGAAAGACAGAATAATTTACTAAAGAAAAATATTGTTAAGCAATCTTATAAGATTGTATCATTATTGATTATGTTCCTTTCAGCTTCGGCATTATGGCATTATAATATTAGTCCATTTTGGGAAAATGGCTATACAGGGTATTTAACTCTTGCTTTAGTAGGAGGTATGTTCTGTATTATTTATTGGTTTTTTGCAAAAATGTATCAGGCACTAAAAATAGGTATTTATAGATTGACAGAACTGATGTATTTTCAAGTGCTGGCAATTGGAATTGCAGATTTTGCTCTTTTCTTAGAGTCAGTAATGTGGTTTCATGGATTCCAAAAATTGAAGATATGGTCATATTTTCTGGGGTTATTGATTCAGATTATGACAATGGGAGTAAATATTTTTGTTCATAATCGTCTTTTTGCATTATATGATGAACCTAGGAGAATCCTTATCATTTATGGGAATGATGAGTATAAAACATTAATAAAAAAAATGCAGTCTAAAAAATACAGATATGAAATTATTGGATGTTATTCTGATAAGACTTCTTTGGAGGTTTTGAAGGAAAATATTAGAAAAGCAGAGGGGATTTATCTGTACGAAGTTAATGAAGGAATAAAAAGAAAACTTGTGCTGTTTTGCGACAGTATTACAAAAGATATTTATCTTACGCAAAGTGTGGAAGAACTGCTTACAATGGGATTTGATGTATCGCATACATTTGATACTCCGTTTGTTCGAACAAAACGTATGCCGGAAAAATGGTATTATGCTTTTGTGAAAAGAACTGTTGATATCATTTTTTCCGGTTTGGGGCTAATAATTTTGTCTCCCATTCTTCTTATAGTTGCAATTTGTATTAAGTTGTATGATGGAGGTCCGGTTTTTTATAAACAAGTACGACTTACAAAAGGACATAGAGAATTTGAAATATATAAATTTCGCAGTATGATTGTTAATGCGGAGAAAAATGGAGCAAGGCTGGCTTCACAGAATGATAATCGGATCACACCAATTGGAAAGATAATTCGTGCGACGCGAATTGATGAATTACCACAGTTGATAAATATTTTAAAAGGGGATATGACTTTAGTGGGACCAAGGCCAGAAAGACCGGAAATTGAAGAAGTGTATTTAAAAGAGATTCCGGAGTTTGGTATGAGATTAAAAGTGAAGGCAGGTCTTACTGGCTATGCTCAGGTATTCGGTAAATATAATACAACTCCGGAAGATAAATTAAAACTGGATTTATTGTATATCAATCAACGTTCGCTTCTGTTGGATTTTAAGCTGATTTTCTATACGATAAAAATCATATTTATTCCTGAAGCTACAGAAGGAATTGAGGAAAATAAAACAACTGCGGGGAGCAAATAAATTAGGAGAATAATTATGGAAGAAAGCGGAATTAAAGTAAGTATTATCATGCCTGTATATAAGGTTGAAGAATATGTTGGAAAAGCAATAGAAAGCATTCAGGCACAGACACTTAAAGAATGGGAATTCTTAATTGTTGATGATGGCACTCCTGATAGAAGTGGTAAGATTTGTGATGAATATGCTGCGAAGGATGATAGAATTCATGTCATTCATAAAGAAAATGGAGGAGCACCAAGCGCGAGAAATGTAGCGATAGACATTGCTAAAGGTGAATACATGTATTTTCTTGATTCAGATGATTGGGCTGAGCCGACAATGTTAGAAGATATGTATAATCTTGCAAAGCGTGATAATGCACAATTGGTGGTTGCCGGATTCTATATTGATACTTATTATGAGAAAGATAAGTATATGACCGACGTGTATTCAATTGAAGATGCGATATACTCTGATAAAGAAACATTTCGTAAGAATGCATATAAATTATTTGATAAAAATCTTTTGTATACACCTTGGAATAAGTTGTATGAGTCAAAGTACATTTTAGAAAATAATTTGAGATTTCCAAAAACACTTTGGGATGATTTCCCGTTTAATATAAGTGTTGTGAGAAATGTAGAGAGAGTAACAGTAACGTCTAGATTATATTATCATTTTTTAAGAGCAAGAGCTGAATCAGAAACAGCGGCATATCGTCCTGGAATGTATGAGAAAAGAGAGGAAGAACATGGTTGGCTTATAGATCTCTACAAAGAATGGCATGTTGGTGATGCTGATAGTACCGAAATGATTGCAAGAAGGTATGTTGAACGTTTTATTGGATGTGTTGAAAATCTGACAAATCCTAAATGTGATATGACAACAAAAGAAAAGAGGCAGGAAATTAGGAAAATGCTTGCTAATCCAAGAGTAAGTAAGATGACGAAAATAGCGAAACCTCGTTCTGGGTATATGAGAATAATGCTTCTTCCTATAAAATGGAAAAGTACCTTGCTTACATACTGGGAGGCGAAAGTAATCACACATGTGAAAACGAAAAATACGAAATTGTTTACAAAACTGAAAGTGGGAAGATAATGGAAAACAGACCTTTTATTAGTGTGGTAATGCCGGTATATAATGTCGAAAAATATTTAGAAAAAGCGGTATCAAGCGTAATGGAGCAGTCACAGCAGGATTTTGAAATTATTCTTGTTGATGATTGTTCTCCGGACAAGTGTCCGGAGATATGTGAGAATTTAAGGCAGAAGTATTCGAAAATTCAAGTAATCCATCATCAAAAAAACAAAGGGTTAAGTGAAGCGAGAAATAGTGGTTTAGAGATTGCTCGTGGAAAATATATATGGTTTATGGATTCAGATGATTATGTGGAAAATGGTTTGTTTGAGGAAGCCTACAGATCTGTGGAAGAAAATCCGGCGAAAGTGATTTTATTTGGACTTACAGAGGATTACTATACAGAACAGGAAAGGTTACATCATAGTGTACAGATTAAGGAGAATTCACATAATTATAGTAATGCAGAAGAATTAAGAAAATATGTAATTACTTTAGAGCAGAAAACACTATATGGCTATGCATGGAATAAGTTTTATGATCTGGACTATCTGAAAAGTATCCAATTGAGATATGAAAAAGTTACTTTGATAGAAGATATTCTTTTTAATGTTAACTACTTTATGGATATTGATTCGATGAATGTTTTGGATTATTGTGGTTATCACTATAATAAAAGAATGGATAACAGTTTGACTTCAAAATTTGTACCAGATTACTATGAATTACACCACAAGAGGATTGAGCTGATTTATAATCAATATCAATATTGGAAACTTTGTACTGATGATATCAAAGGTGTTCTTGCTGCATTATATACGAGGTACATTTTTTCCGCGCTTCAGAGAAATTGTGATAAAAGAGCAAAATTAACTTATGAGGGGAGAAAATCCTGGGTAAGGAAGCTATATAAAGATAAATTATTTGAAGAATTAATTCCATATGGGAAGACAGATGCAAAATTGCTCAAGATTTTATTGATTATTTTACAGAAGAAACAGATGGCTGCAGTATTAATTATGGGACGATGTATTTTTATCTGCAAGGAAAAATTGCCAATGATTTTCTCCGTTGCAAAACAGAAGAGGTAGGAAAATGAAGTATTGTAAGTTAGCAATTATATGTTTCTGTAGAACAATTTTAAAAATATTCTGGGTTGTTCCGGTAAAAAGAAATCGAATCTTCTTATCTGCAGACAGGGGGACCGGTATACGTTGTAATCCATTATATATTTTTGAATATATGCAGAAAAAATATCCTGGAAAATTCGAATATATTTGGGAATATAGTGGAGAGTATAAAGCAAGAGATACGATATGCGTAAAGCCAAAGAGTATAAAGGGAATATACTATCAGTTAACATCTAAAGTGCTTATCAGTAATGATGGATTAGGTAGTTTTTTGCCGAAAAGGAAGCAACAGACGTTTATAAATACTTGGCATGGCGGTGGTGCATATAAAAAAAGTGGAGTTGATTTTATTACAGATCAACATCCGGTTGATTTGAAAATTAACCAGATTTGTGGGCGGAGAACAGATATTTTTATTTCTGGAAGTGAAAAATTTTCAGAAGTGATGTCTTCGGCGAAAATGGTTCCGCGAAATAGGTTTATGGAATGCGGAATGCCAAGAAATGATATTTTTATTGAAGGCGCTGATTATGATATTATCTCTAAAGTAAAAAAATATTTTAAACTGGAAAAAGATGTTAATATTGTTTTGTTTGCTCCGACATATCGAGGGGAAGAACATGAAGCAAGCTTTCGTTCCCAGTTGGATATTTCAAAATGCGTAAAGGCATTAGTAAATAGATTTGGCGGAAATTGGGTTATGCTCATGAGAAAACATCATTTTGTAAAGGATATTCAAATACGGAATTGTCTTAATGCGAGTGAATATCCGGATATGCAGGAATTGCTGTACGCATGTGATGTATTTATTACGGACTATTCTTCAACAATCTGGGATTTTTCTTTGACATATAAACCGGGTTTCCTTTTTGTACCTGATTTAGATGAATATCGAAAAGAACGAAGTTTTTATACTGATCCGGATACTTGGGCATTTCCTTTGGCACGAAACAACGATGAGTTATGTGAACGAATTGAACAGTATAATGATGAGTCAAATCGTATGAAAATTGATGCACATCACAAATTGCTTGGGAATAAAGAAACAGGACATGCGAGAGAATTAATTGCGGAAAAGATATATAGCTTGACATTGAAATAGGAGAAAAAATGGATAATTTTTATGATTTAAATGACTTTATTATGTTTTTACTAAGAAAATGGAAAAATTGCTTAGGGATTATTTTTATTAGTGTGTTGATTTTTGTGGGAACTAGAGGCGGAAAACTTATAAATCAATATATTAATCAAAATGAAAATAATAATATTGAAACAAATAATAATGAAGATGAACCAGTGTGGACAAAGGCTTTAGTAAATATTGAAATTACTCCACTGTATTATGAAAAGAATGGAGAAATTTTTGACAAAACACAGACTATTATTGAAGGATATCGAAAATTAGGGATAAGCCAAAATGTAATGGAACAACTATATAACACATGGTTTGAAAAAGAATCTGAAGAATCTGTAAGACGAAAACAGAAACTACACGAATATGGTTATATTTTGGATAAAGAAGTAAAATATCCATATGAAAAAGTTGACTTTTGGGGGCAGTTTTTGATGGATGGTGTTGATATTAATAGCATTTCAAGAACTGTAGGAGTCGATAATTCAAAAGAATATATTATGACAATGGGATTTAAATCAACAGATGAAGAGTTGGCGTTACAGATAGCAAATGATTATGCTAGAATAGTGACTGAATTAGTGAAAGAGGAAGTGGGAGAATTTGAATATAATATTCTTGGTAATACGGTATTATATGAATTACCCGCGGCTAGTGCAGGAGCTCAGACAACACGATATTTAAGTTCTGGTGGATCCAATACGTATATTTCAAAAAAATATGTTGTATTACAATCGATTAAAGGCGCGATATGGGGAGGAATGTTTGGTGTAATAATAGCAATTGTACTTATATTTTTTGCATATATGATGTCACATAAAATTAATACATTAAACGATTTAGAAGGATATAATAAAACTATTCTGGGTCTTGGCTTTGTTAATTCAAGTAAATACTGTAAATTAAGGGCAAAAATATATTCCGTGTTGGGGGGAAAAATATGGGATCCTACGGGACATGAGCAGATTATTGATAGTATTAATTGGGTTGCAAATAATGAAAAGTATTATTCAGTTGCTGTTATGGGCAGCGGAAATGACAAAATTACTAAAAAGATGGTGTTGGCATTAAATGAAAAAGCGAGTAACGTAAAGTATTATTATTGTGATTGGAATATGTCATTAGAAGAACTCGAGCAAGAATATAAAAATGAGAATAAGAATGTAATAATTATTGAAGAGTTTGGTATTTCATTAAAGAAAGAAGTGAAGGATGAATTAAATCAAATTGCGAAAAGAAATATGAATCTTATAGGCATTGTAGGAATAGAATCGTAAGGAGTGATGACATATTTTAGTATATATTAGTATGATTACTTTTACGACTGTATTTGCATTATTGTGGAATAATGTTCAAGCTGGAAAAAGTTTTTTGAGAATGTATACAGATAGAACTTGTAAAGCATTAAACGTAGTGTTTGCAGTGCTATCTGTATTTCCTATGTATTTTGTTAATGCATTTATGAAATATGTAGGGGGGGATTATGGAAATTATTATCAATATTATAAAAAGATTATTTCTGGAGGAGATCAGCAGGTTGACATTGCTTACAAAGTAATTTGTTTATTTGTAAATAGAATGGGATTGGATTTCCAGTGGGTGTATTACATATTGTGTTTTATATCATACAGTATTCTTACAGTGTGTATATATAAATACTCTAAAAACTATATGATAAGTTATGTAATGTTCTTTTTTGACGGATATTTTGCACTTTTAGGATTGAATCAGATTAGACAATTTGTTGCAGTTGTATTAGTGTTATGGTCTTATCAGTATTTGGAAAGTAAAGAATCACTTAAATATTTCACTGTTATAGGAATTGCATGTACATTTCATTTTACTGCAATTATTATGGTGCCGTGCTATTTTATTTTAAATAGAAAATGGAATCTCTCTTTTTTTACAATTGTAGCATTGATTATGCTGCCATTTAATTTTATTTTTAATAAGGTATTGGTATGGTTATTTGCAACTTTTTTGCCCAGATATTTAAATACTAATTTTGCTACAAGGGAATTTAAATTGGATGTTCCTTATCTAATGATGATTTTAATAACTTTTTTAATAAGCATAGTTTTTGAAAATAGAGATATAAAATATTTGAGCATATTTAAAAATTGTATGTACTTGAGTGTTATAATTGCACTCTTTGGAAGTTGGCTGCCAGATTATAAACGTTTTATCTATTATTTTTTTATATCTAGTATTGTGTATGTTCCTACTTTACTTGAAAAGGGAAAAAATATGATAAAAAAGTGGGGGGCGTTCCTGTTAGTTATGTTAGTATATATATTATATTATTTGTATGCATCACCGAATTGGTTTATTTATCCTTATAGAAGCATTTGGGGATAAATATGCTATGATAAGAGGTATTAGGATATGGGTAATAAATCGATTAAGAGCAATATTATTTTGAATGTTATTAGGACATGTTGTTCAGTGATATTTCCACTTATAACTTTTCCGTATGTTTCAAGAGTATTAGGTGCTGTTAACTATGGGAAAGTAAATTTCTCTAACTCTATTGTAAGTTATTTTGCACTATTAGCAGCATTAGGGATTTCAAATTATGCTGTAAGAGAAGGTGCAGTGCTAAGAAATAATAAGGAAAAATATAATCAATTTTCAAATCAAATATTTACAATAAATTTAATTTCTACTTGTTTGGCTTATATTACGTTAGTTATTACTGTATGTGTTTCAATGTTTTTAAGGCAGTATTCTTTACTGATAGGAATTCAAAGTATTGCGTTTGCTTTTACTACATTGGGTGTTGAATGGCTTTATGTAACGTATGAGGATTATTTATATATCACCTTGCGTAGTATTTCGGTTCAGGTTCTTTCTTTGATTTTGACATTTACTTTAGTAAAGACACCTGACGATTATGTGAAATATGCTTTTATAACTGTGTTGTCGACGGCAGGTGCTAATTTTTTTAATTATGTACATTCAAGGCAATATATAACCTTGCGAGTAACAAGAATAGTTAATTGGAAAAAACATTTAAAACCGATATTTATATTGTTTTGTCATGCGTTTATTACAACAATTTATGTTAATTCAGATATGACGATATTAGGATTCCTTGCAGGTGATTATTCAGTAGGAATTTATAGTGTTGCAGTAAGGATATATACAATTGTCAAACAATTGCTTAATTCCATAATTTCGGTTGTTTCATCAAGATGTGCATTTTATTATGGAAATGGAGAAGAAGAAAAATATGATGAGTTATTTTGTAAGGTTATTAAAGCTTTATTAACTTTAGTTATGCCTGCTATTGTTGGTATTTTTATGCTAAGCGATAGTATTATAAGGGTTATTGCAGGAGAGGCCTATAGAGAAGGGGCAATTGCATTAAGGATTTTGGGAATTGCATTAGGAGGCGCGACTATTGCTTGTGCATATGTAAGTTTAAGTTTACTTGTGCATAGAAAGGACAAAGAGTGTTTGAAGGTTACTTTCATAAGTGCGTTATTAAATGTTGTACTAAATTTAGTTTTTATTCCGTTAGGAAAGCAAAACGGAGCAGCTCTAACGACTCTTATGGCAGAAATTATAGTGTTAGTTGGAGCCATTTATTATTCAAGAGATGATGTGAAAGTAACGGGGATAAAAAGAACATTAATTTCATGTTCTATAGGGTGCACAAGTATTGTAGTAGTATGTTTGTGTGTAAGTGTTATTTCAAATACAATTTTACAGATAGCAATTTCTTGTACAGTGAGTGCCTTTGTATATTTTGTATTAATGATAGTTTTAAAGAATGATGTTGTGTTAGAGGGAATGGGAATTGTAAGAAATGTTTTGAGGAAAAGGAGAAGCGATGGGGTATGATTTCTATAATATGCTGTTACAATAACATTATGCAATTGAACGAATTAAATAATTCAATAGACAATCAAAATATTGATGTGGAGTGTGAAAAGATTTTTCTTGATAATAGAGAACAACAGTTTAAAAGTGCGGCAAAAGCTTTGAACTATGGAGCAAAAAGGGCTAACGGAGAGCTATTATTATTTGTGCACCAAGATATTTATTTTAAAGGGAATAATAGTTTGAAAGAGTTAGTTGATTTGGCTCATTTACTTAAGGATAGAGATATTGGAGGGGTTGCAGGTGCAAACGTAAATAAGGGTAAAAAGCAGATATTAACGAATATTACACATTCTAAAGGTTATAAGGAATATACTGAATATAATTTCGAAAAGGAATATGTTGAAACAGAGACTATAGATGAGTGCGTGATTATTATGACGAAAGAGACGTGGAAACAACATCCTTTTGATGAAATAATATGTAATAATTGGCATTTTTATGCGGTAGAGGCTTGCTTGTATGCTCGTTTAAGCGGAGGTAAGGTATACACATTTGACGCTGAAATTAATCATCTCTCAGAAACTGGAACAATGGGAGTAACTTATTTTTTGGCATTGTTTAGACTATTAAAAGCTTATAAAAATAAATGTAAATATATTGTTGCCACTACTGGGTATTGGGATACTGGGAAATATGGAAAAGTAATTAAACATATGATTAGAGAAGCAAGAAAAAAATTTAGACGTTGAGGTGATTACAATGAACATAGCAGTAGTTTTTGCAGGCGGTATCGGAAAAAGAATGAATACTAAAGCTTTACCAAAACAATTTTTGAAATTATATGGAAAAGAGATAATTGTTTATACTTTGGAACAATTTGAGGAAAATGAAGAAATTGATGGTATAGTAATTGCATGTGTCGAGCCATGGATATCTTATTTGAATGATTTGATTGGAAAATATAATTTGCGTAAAGTATTTGACGTTGTATCAGGAGGAAATACGGGACAAGAATCAATTTATAATGGCCTTTGTGCTGCAAATAAGTATTGTAAAAATATTAAAAACGATATTGTTTTAATTCATGATGGAGTTAGACCATTAATTGATCAAGATACAATTACAAGATGCATTCGTTCGGTAAAAGCTAGAGGATCTGCAATAACTGTGGCACCGGTTGTGGAAACTATTATAAGAGTCGATGAATGTGAACAGATTAAAGATGTAATTGAACGTTCAGAATGTCTTATGGCTAGGGCACCCCAATGCTTTTATTTAAATGATATAATGATGGCACATAAATTTGCTTTGAACGAAGGTAAAAACGATTTTATTGATTCTGCATCACTGATGAAGTATTATGGTTATGACTTGGCAGTGGTAGATGGACCAGTTGAAAATATTAAAATAACTACTCCTATGGATTTTTATTTATTTAAAGCACTTATTGAAGCAAAAGAGAGTTCTCAGCTATTTGGAATTTAAAAATCGTGAATTAGAGAGGGAATAATATGGTTAATGTTTCTGTAGTTATGGCTACATATAATGGGGAAAAGTATATAAAAGAACAACTTGAATCTATATATAGCCAAGAAGTTGCTGTTGATGAAGTGATAATATGCGATGATTGTTCGAGTGATAAAACAGTAGAAATAGTTAATGAATTTATACATGAGCACAATCTTTGTAATTGGAAGGTTACTATAAATGAGCATAATGTGGGGTTTGTAAAAAACTTTACTAAGGCTTTCACGTTGGTAAATGGTAAATATATTTTTTTGTGTGATCAGGATGATATCTGGGAGAAGAACAAAACAAAAGTAATGCTAATGATTATGGAAAAAAATAGTATTAGTGTTTTAAATACATCGTTTAGGCTTATAGATAGTGACGGAAATTATATTAAAATGTCGCAAAAAGAAAAACAGAGTAATTATTGTTTAATAAAAGACAGAAGAGTTAGTGAAAATGATTTGATTTCGTTTGATTTAAAAAACATAATATGCAATAATATAGCTCCAGGGTGTACGATGTGTTGTACTAATCAAATAAAAGATCTTTTTTTGAAAATTAAGAATCCAGTTTCTATACCACATGATTGGATAATTAATATTTTGGGAGCCTGCTTGGGAAAAGTGTATTTTTTAAATATTCCTTTAACAAGATATAGGTTGCATGGAAATAATACTTTAGGCGTAGTAAAAAAAAGGACTAATCTAAATTTGTGTGCTAAAGATATACGTATACAATCAATTGAAGATAAAGAATATAATTTGAATTCTCGGATGGATATAGCGAAGCAATATGATGAAAGTATATGTCTGTTAATATTTGATAAGATGTTTGAGTTTTTGAAAAATAGAAAAGATTACATAAAAGAACCAAGTTTGAATAAGCTAGTGAGACTAGTTAAAAATATTAGGTTATATAGAGTTTTGTTTGATATACGTGCATGTATAGGTGATGTAGTATATTTATTTCAAACGATAATAAAAAAAGAATAAACAAATAATTTGAGAGAAAGAAAAGTGTCATGATAAAAGTCAGTGTAATAATGCCGGTATATAATTCGGAGCAGTATTTAAAAAAATCTATTGAAAGTGTAATCACACAGAGTTTAAAAGATATTGAATTGTTATTAGTAGATGATGGCTCTACAGATTCCAGCGGTGAAATATGTGATTATTATGCAAAGCAGGATAAAAGAATAAGAGTTTTTCATCAAAAGAATCAAGGACAATGTGCTGGACGTAATAACATGATTGAAAACTGTGTTGGAGAATACATTGCTTTTATAGATAATGATGATGTATTTCTTGATAATGTGCTAGAATCCAATTATGAAATTGCTAAAAGTACAAATGCAGATATAGTGAAATTTGGTTTCCGTGTTGAAGAACAGGAAAAAAATTTTACTGAAGTTAGAGATAGAAAAAGTAATTCTATGTTAACGATAACAAAAATGAATAAAGGAAAATGTTATCATAGTGTGGAAGAAAGCGGATACTTTAGCAGTGTTTGGAATGGGTTGTATAAAAGAGCGTTTATAGTTGAAAATAATTTGAGATTTGATGAATCTATAAGATTTGGATTTGAAGATTGTATTTTTAATATTGAATGCTATAATAAGGCAGATTATCAAGTTATTAATCCAACAATCGGATATTTATACTATATGAGATATTTACATAGTACATTTAAGAAGTTTGATGAAAATAAAATTTATGCTATGTTAAAAATGGTAAAAAAAGAATATGAATTATTTAAATTACTTGATTTACCTAATTGGCCAAATAGGGCAATGAAAAGATTTTTAGAACTATTGGTTATGATTTCAAAAAAAAATTGTTATTTAGCAACAGATGAAAAAATAAATCTGATAGTTAATTTAAATAAGAGAGAAGAATTTAGGGTTAACTATGATGAATTTAAACAAAATAATGCGTTTCGAGATAGGATTGTAATATGGTTATTGGGAAAAAAACAATATAAAACGCTTATAACAATTTCTAAATTATACACAAGTTTTATAGATGTGAAACGAACATTAAAAAACAGAAGGGATTAATGTAATATGAATTATAGGAATGACATTGTGCAGGGAGATATGAGGAATATATGTATTCAATTAAATGACATAGAACAATTATTCCATCGAGTAGTATTAATTACTGGTGCTAGTGGTATGTTGGCAACTTATTTAGTATATTTTTTTATGTATTTAAATGAAAAGAAAGACGCTGAAATTCATGTGATTGCTTTGGTTAGAAATGAAGATAAGGCATGGAAAAAGTTTGGAGATTTTTGTGATGATAAATATTTTGAATTATTGGTTCAAGATGTATGTGAACCTATAAATTACGGCGGTCATATTGATTATATTTTTCATATGGCAGGAAATGCTAGCCCTAAATCAATATTAAGTGATCCAGTTGATATAATTAGAACAAATACACTTGGAACGATTAATGTGATGGAACTTGCCAGAAAATCAAAGGTGGAAAAGGTGATATATGCATCTACACGTGAAGTATATGGAAAAGAAGCAGAGAGTATAAAAGAAATAAGAGAAGAGGTCTTCGGTTCTTTGGATCCTATGGAAAGAAGATCATGTTATCCGGAGAGCAAAAGGATTTCGGAAAGTATATTACAAAGTTTTTATTATCAATATGGTATAAAATCTTCAATAGTTAGAATTGCCCATGCGTATGGACCGGGAATGGCAATCGATAACGATGGAAGAGTAATGGCAGATTTTATTTCAGATGTAGTGCATAACAGAAATATTGTGTTAAAAAGTACAGGTGAAGCAATAAGGGCGTTCTGTTATATTAGTGATGCCATAACAGCAATTCTGTTTGTACTTCTTTATGGAAATACGGCTGAAGCGTATAATGTTGCAAACGAAACAGAAGAAATTAGAATTAGTAAAGTGGCCGAACTTCTTGTGGAATTATACCCTGAAAAGGAGTTAAAAGTGGTATTTGATATACCAAAAGAAATGAGTTTAGGATATAGTAAAATGGGGCGAGTAAAATTAAACACGGAGAAAACTGAAAAATTAGGTTGGTCATGTCAAGTGAAATTAGTCGATGGATTGAGAAGAACAGTAGAAAGTTTTAAGTGAGCGTGAGGTGAACATGAATAATAAAGTGGTAAATATTGTTAAAGAAAAGCGAGTATATTTATATACCTGCTTAACTGTTTTGACAGCAGTTTTAGTGATATTTGGTTTATTGAGAATTTCCCCATTTGGTGATAAGAGTCTATTAATATGGGATTTGAATATTCAATATGTTGAGTTCTTTTCATATTTAAGAAATGTTTTATTAGGAAATGCCAATATTGCATATTCTTTTTCAAAATCACTAGGAGGATCTTTAGTTGCTTTATTTGGCTATTATTTATCTTCACCAATTAATTTGTTGGTTGTTTTTTTTAAACAAGAGAATATGCAGACATTCGTGATTGTGAGTACTATAATAAAAATCGTTTTATGCGGCTTGACGAGTGCGATTTTTTTGCGTATTAGATTTGAAAAGAAGTTATCGAATAATTGGGTAGTGCTGTTCTCTTGTGGCTATGCATTGTCGCAGTATACATTATCGCAGATGTCAAATATAATGTGGTTGGATGGATGCTATTTATTGCCGCTTATGCTGATTGGCGTATGGAAATTTGTTAAGGAAAAGAAAATTACACCGTTAGTCATCTCAATTGCATGCAGTATCATTTTTAATTGGTATACGGGCTATATGAATTGCTTTTTTATTCCTTTTTATTATTTGTATGAAAAAGGAAAACATGTCAAATATGAGAATGTTATAAAGTATATAAAGGAATTCTTTGGCTTCTGTTTCTGGGAAATTGTTGGGGTGGGAATTAGTTCATTCCTCTTCGTACCAGTAGTTTATGGATTAAAAAATGGAAAGGGCAGTTTTTCATTTGACATTTTCCGGTTTCAAACGAATGGATCTTTATTGGATATAATAAGAGGATTTGTGATAGGAAGTGAAGCTAATAATACGAATATTTCATTATTTTGCGGGACGTTCTTTCTTGTTGGAGTAATCGCCTATTTTATTAATAACAATTTTTCTATATACGAGAAAATAATATCTGGTTGTATGTTGCTTTTCTTGGGAGGTAGTTGCTTTTTTAAACCATTGGAAAATGTTTGGAACGGCTTTAGATATGTATATAGTTATTTTTATAGATTTAGTTATATAGTAATCTTTTTCTTATTATATCTTGTTGCCGTGAATCAAATAAATGAAAGTGGTTTAACAAAAAAAGATTACAGAAAAATAATATTTGGATGTATTTCTGTATTGTTAATTCTTGATGAAATAAAATCCTTCAATGTTAAAAAATTATGGTTGGAAATCATTATTTTGTTTGTGGTTTTGATTATTCATAGCATGAGAGAAACGAAAATCATGAATATATTTGTTTCGGCTATAATAATAGGTGAATTGATTATTAATGGAGTATTGATTTGTAAACCGCTTTATACAAGAAATCAAGATGCTTATGTTGCATACATAAATGAACAAAAAAAGATTCTTAGTGAAATTGAAAAGGTCGAGGGAAGTGATAGTCAAGAATTTTACAGGATAGAGCAAACAAAAAACCGTGGGAATAGTTTGAATAAGTTAAATGCATATTATGATGAAGCGCTATCGTATGGATATAGAGGAATATCCCAGTACAGTTCAGCATTTGATGCATGTACAGTGGATTTTATAGCAAATTTAGGTTATTCTGATGTGCGGGATATTACATTATATGATGAACCGATTTTGAGCTCAGATAGTTTATTGGGTGTAAAATATCTTATGGCAGATATAGAGTATCCTGGCTGGAGTGATGTTGGAATTGAAGCAATGTACAATGATAAAAAAATATATTTAAATTCATATGCTTTCCCGTTGGCGATGCAAATACAAGAAGTAAAAGAAAAATTGGAAGAAAACAGCAATCCATTTCTGTATCAAAATGAATTGTTTTCTGAATTGACTGGTCGTGATGTAGAAGTTTTTAAAAAACTTGATAAATATTGTAACAGTGTTGATGGAAATTTGGAGGTTAGTATTGACAAAGTAAATACTGATGGCATTGTATATGGATATGGAAGATTTAGTAAGAACAGATTAAAGGTTTTTATCGATGGTGAGTATCGATGTGATTATCAGGACTGGCTTTCTTATTTAGTATTTAATGTGGGAACAACGAATAATAATCATATCGTTAATTTTGAAAATGCAGGAGACTGCATTGATGATGAAATAGAGTTTTATTATTTAGATATGAAACTATTTAAGCAGATTCAAGAGGATATGAAATCAGTGGAAGCAGAACTGATTTGCTGGGATGATGGATATGTGGAAATATCTTGTCAAAACAAGGGTGACAACAATTTATTCTTAACTATTCCTTATGACAAAGGATGGAAAGCATATTGTGGAAATGAAGAACTTGAAGTAAAAAAGGCAGTTGACGGTCTTATACAGATTTCAACTGAGGGTAGTCAGGGGAAGATTGTATTGGAGTATGGTGTTCCTGGAAAAAATGTAGGAATTATAGTATCTGTTTTATCGTTATTTATATTGATTCTTGGAAATATTAAGAGGTGTAGAACAAATGAAAAAACTAATATCCATAGTAGTCCCATGTTATAATGAAGGAGATATTATAAGCAGAACTGCGGATATGCTTACTAAGCAATTAGAAATACTTAAAACGTATGATTATGAGATAGTCTTTGTCGATGATGGGAGCAAAGATGATACGTTATCCGTATTGAAAGAAATCAGTATTAAACAGAAAAATGTAAAATACATTTCATTTAGTAGAAATTTTGGTAAAGAATCTGCAATGCTGGCGGGATTGGAACATTCTAAAGGTGATTGTGTGGTTATTATGGATGCGGATTTACAACATCCGCCAGAATTGATTAAAGAAATGTTAACAAAATACGAAGAAGGATATGATCAAGTAATTGCGAAAAGAAATCGTAAAGGAGATGCACCATTATCCATATTTTTTGCGCGCATGTATTATAAGCTCGTAAATAGGATTGTAGATGTTAAAATGGTTGATGGAGCAGGTGATTTTCGATTGTTATCAAGGAGAGCTGTTGATGCAATAGTATCACTACATGAAACAAATCGCTTTTCAAAGGGATTGTTTTCATGGATAGGCTATAAGCAAACATATATTGAGTATGAAAATAGAGCAAGAATCGGTGGAGAGACTAAATGGTCTTTTAAAAGATTGTTATCTTATGGAATGGATGGTATTTTTTCTTTTAACGACAGACCATTAAGAATCTGTTTATATTTGGGGATGGGACTTGTAGGCATAGGATTTGTTTATCTTCTTTATCTGTTGATTCAGATTATACGCAATGGTATTGATGTTCCGGGGTATTTTACGATCATTCTTTTAGTGACCTGTCTGGGAGGAACACAATTACTTTCATTAGGAATCATAGGGGAATATATTGGTAGAGTTTATTATGAAGTTAAGCGCAGGCCAAATTATTTTGTGCAGGAAACCAATATTGAAAATGGGGATTAGATAATGAAAAAGTTTATAGATATAACGACGATTAAATTTTTGGTTGTTGGAGTTGTCAATACCCTTGTGGGAACCAGTGTAATGTTTATTTTCTATAATGTATTAGGCACTGGTTATTGGACTGCATCAGCAGCAAATTATATAGTTGGCAGTATAGTAAGTTATTTCCTGAATAAATATTTTACATTTAAGAGCAAGAAACAATCTTTAAGAGAAATATTACGTTTTATAGTTAATATTATGTTGTGTTATTTACTGGCATATGGAATTGCGAAACCTTTCGCATTAAATATTTTACAAGGACAAACTAAAAATATACAGGAAAATGTTGCTATGCTGATTGGAATGTGCTTGTTCGTAGGATTAAATTATTTGGGACAAAGATTTGTAGTGTTTAAAGCTGATGTAAATGAATAGCAAATAAAAAGAATTATTTCTGATTCAAAGTAAACGGTAGATAGTCCGTACCTCGACTGTAGAGGAAAAGTGTGTGACAATAGACTATATTTCTATTACGAGTATTAAAAGTTGAACCTCAACTTTTGATACCACTACGCGGAGCTAAGTCTATGAGTTCAGAAACATCTATGGTGGCAGCAAGTTTCCGCCTTCAGGAATGGGCTGCCCAAATTAAAGAATGCCAAAGCCGTCCGTCCGGCATGAGTGTTGCTAGTTGGTGTGCTGATAACGGCATCACCGAAATCCCGAAGCATTTGGACGATACTGACCGCAGATTTCTGGAAGATTTGCTTCCCTCGTCACCGAATCTTCCAGAAATCTGCAGGAAGCCCGATAAAAAAGAAGTGAAATAAGACTGGAGCAAATCTGTCTCTATCATACAGGTTTGCTCCAGCTTTGTATAGGTACGGACTATCTACCGCTTACATTTGACAAGCCATATTAAC
>JAXFTO010000036.1:0-22101 GCA_034176745.1 Bariatricus sp.
ATATTCCCCACTGCTGCCTCCCGTAGGAGTTTGGGCCGTGTCTCAGTCCCAATGTGGCCGGTCACCCTCTCAGGTCGGCTACTGATCGTCGGCTTGGTAGGCCGTTACCCCACCAACTACCTAATCAGACGCGGGTCCATCTCATACCACCGGAGTTTTTCCCACTGAGCCATGCGGCTCCGTGGTCTTATGCGGTATTAGCAGCCATTTCTAACTGTTATCCCCCTGTATGAGGCAGGTTACCCACGCGTTACTCACCCGTCCGCCACTCAGTCACATTCACCTTCTTCCGAAGAATCCGGTAAAAGTGCTTCGTTCGACTTGCATGTGTTAGGCACGCCGCCAGCGTTCATCCTGAGCCAGGATCAAACTCTCGTTAAAAGTGTTTGTATCCAGTTCCGAATTACTGCTAGCAATTCTTGTCCTGTTTACTGTTTTTTGGTTTGTTGACATTGAACACTTAGCGAGGTCTTTCACGAGCTTAGTGTGAAAGTCGTTCAGCGAAGCTGAACTTCCGCTTGCATTCAAGCCATGTTCTTGAAAAATCTCTTAAAGAATTTTCAGGGTTGTTGTCTATTGTTTAGTTATCAATGTTCTTTTCCGTCTTGCGACAGCTTTATTATTTTACCACATCTCAAGCTGTTTGTCAAGAACTTTTCAAATTTATTTTTTCTTATTGCTTGTCTCTTGCGAGTCGGCTTTTGTATAATACCATTTGTTCTTTTCAATGTCAAGTGTTTTTTTTACTTTTTCTTAACATTTTTCGACTTTATTTTACACAAGTATTTATATATAGCTTTACAAGCAAACGGAGAAAGAGGGATTTGAACCCTCGCGCCGCTATCAACGACCTACTCCCTTTCCAGGGGAGCCCCTTCAGCCTCTTGGGTATTTCTCCAAAACGTCCGAGAAATAGTATACACGAACCTGACCACTTTGTCCAGTACTTTTTTTCTTTTTTAATTATTCCACATTTAGCATCTTAGCATTTTAATTGTCAGTCTTTTTCTAGCTTGCCCAGAACAAGACGTTCCGCTTGCAAAATCTCAAGTTGTTCCATCGATCATTCTTGTCATCTTTCATTGACACAGAAGTACGCATCCCTCGAAGGGTTTTTACTCTATGGAAATGCAGTTTCCCTTTGGAATCAAAAAACGTATCTACCATCATGATAGATACGCTTTCCTTAACGCAGAGGGTGGGATTCGAACCCACGCGCCCTCTCGGACAAACGGTTTTCAAGACCGCCTCGTTATGACCACTTCGATACCTCTGCATCTATTAATTTGTTTCACTGTATCAGCGACAATTGGAATTATAGCATAACAACTTTTTAAATGTCAATAGCTTTTTTTGAATTTTTTAAAATATTTTTTATAATGCTTTTTTCTGTCTTTGCTTCACAAAAATCTCAGCCACCGGAAGATCCTCCGGTGTCGTAATTTTTATGTTCTCATAAGATCCTTCAACTAATTTGACCGGTACTCCAAGTATCTTCTCTACCACCATTGCATCATCTGTAACTTGTATATTTTTTTCTTCCATCAGACGGAAATAAGCCTTTTTAATCAAAGCAGACTCGAAAACCTGGGGAGTCTGAATAAGCCAGAGGGTGTTCCTGTCCGGTGTTTCTTTCGCAAATCCATCCTCCCCCACCACTTTTATCGTATCTTTTGTCGGCATTCCGGCTACACAGGCTTGATGTTCCATAACTGCATGGTAAGTTCTCTCAATAATTTCTTCATTCACAAACGGGCGCGCTCCATCATGAATGAATACATATCCATTCTCCCCCTCGTCTTTCTTACCTATTTTGTCCATAATAAGAAGTGCACAATACACAGACTCGTAGCGTTCTTTGCCGCCAGTGACAATCTCAACTACTTTTGAAAACCTGTACTTTTCTACAATTTCTTTTTTGCAATATTCGATCTGCCCTTCGCCTACTACAAGAATAATATCATCAATTATATTTGAGCTTTCAAATACGGCAAGAGAATAATAAAGAACCGGCTTTCCTTCTATCTCCAAATACTGTTTCTGCACTTTTGTTCCCATACGGCTTCCCTGACCAGCCGCGAGTACAATGGCCGTACATCGTTTCTTTCCAAAATTTTCGTGTTTCATTTTAAATTCCTTCTATCTTTCACCAAGTCTCAGATTCGGAACTGCATTCAGATCCCATCCATGCCTTGTACCTGCAATAAATTCATAATAAGCTGCCGCCCCGATCATCGCTGCGTTATCTGTACATAAAATCGGTGACGGGTAATAAAACTCTATTCCATTATCTTCACAAGATTCTTTCATTGCCGTACGGAGTGTGCTGTTTGAAGCTACCCCTCCCGCAATTGCCAGCTTATTTAAGCCATACTCCTTTACTCCACGTATTGCATTACCCACCAGCACATCTGTAACCGCCTTCTGGAAAGATGCCGCAATATCAGCGCGATTATATTCTATGCCCTTCATCTGGCATCCATTAATATAGTTTAACACTGAAGATTTCACCCCGCTAAAACTGAAATCATATGGCGAATCTTCGATATGTGCTCTCGGGAACGGAATCGCATCCGGATTTCCCTCTTTAGAAAGTTTATCAATCTTAGGTCCGCCGGGATACCCCAGCCCAATCGCTCTTGCCACCTTGTCAAATGCTTCACCTGCAGCATCGTCTCTGGTTCGTCCTAAAATCTCATATACGCCGTAGTCTTTCACACATACGAGATGTGTGTGTCCTCCTGAAACAACCAGGCACAAAAACGGCGGTTCCAGTTCTTTATTTTCAATATAATTTGCTGAAATATGTCCCTCAATATGATGCACACCGACAAGCGGCAACTTTTTCGCATAAGCAATTGCCTTTGCTTCCGCAACACCAACCAGCAACGCTCCAACAAGCCCCGGGCCATATGTTACACCGATCGCATCAATTTCATCCAATGTAACATTCGCTTCCGCAAGTGCCTCTTCTATTACCTGATTGATTTTTTCAATATGTTTTCTGGACGCAATTTCCGGCACAACGCCTCCATAAAGTTTATGAAGGTCAATTTGCGAAGAAATTACGTTTGACAAAACTTCCCTGCCATTTTTTACGACCGCTGCCGCAGTCTCATCACAGGAGCTTTCAATTGCCAGAATTTTAATCTCTTTATTCTCTATTTTCATCTGCTCTACTTCCTTCTTCTTCAGGCAGTATCTAAACCACCTTTTGTTAAATCAAAGCCTTCTGTCCTTATTCCGGAAAATCCAGTTCTGTTGTCATCCGATCTTTTCCCGCAATTGCGTGAGGAAAGATAGACCGGACCTCATCCATATATTCCTCCGGTCTTGTGAGAGACGGGCTATAGTGTGTCAGCCACATCTCTTTCACTTGTGCGTCTTTTGCAATTTCTGCCGCTTCATAAAAGGTCATATGTTTGTACTCTACCGCTTTTGCCGCCTTTTCTTTTTCGCCATACATTCCTTCACAGATAAACAAATCCGAATCCTTGGCATGCTGACGAATTGAATCTGTCGGCCTTGTATCAGTACAATAGGTCAGTTTGATTCCCTTTCTTGGAGGTCCAAGCACCATATCCGGTGTGTAGATTTTTCCGTCAAGTTCCAGAATTTCTCCTTTCTGAAGATGTTTCCAATACTGTTTTGGGATCTCATGTTCCATCGCACGGGGCACGTCGAATTTTCCCGTTCTGTCAATCTCAATGGTATATCCATAACAAATCACATTATGTTTAACCCGAAAGGCAGTGAGACGATATCCATTCATTTCAAAGCTCTGCTCGGGTTCTGTGATTTCAACAAATTTCAATTCAAACGGAAGTTCCGGTGCAATCACTCTAAGTGAATTTACCACCCGTTCCAATCCTTTCGGTCCAATCAAAGTAAGCGGTTCTGTTCTGTCGGCGTTACCCATTGTAAGCAGCAGACCCGGAAGACCACTGATATGATCTCCATGGTAATGCGTAAAGCATATTACATCAATTGGTTTAAAGCTCCAGCCTTTCTCTTTCATTGCAATCTGTGTGCCTTCGCCACAGTCAATCAGAAGCTGACTTCCGTTGAATCTCGTCATCAAAGCTGTCAGCCAGCGATAGGGAAGCGGCATCATCCCGCCGGTTCCCAACAAACAAACGTCTAACATGTTCTCTCCTATTCTATTTCTACCGGAACCTCAAAAGACTGTACCAGCTCATCATAACACGCTTCACACAAGTCAAAATGATGCACTTCATTATCTTTATTCGAAAAATATCCCCACCGCTTTTCCACGGTCATTACTTCTTCTTTTGCGATTCCATCTATGATTTCAATTTCTTTTTTGCACTTATTGCAAATTACTTTTCTAAGTTCTTTCTTTTCTGCATTACAAATTTGATACTGACGCATAATTTTCCTCCCTGGTAACCCCTTAAGACAGGAAGCAGTTGTGCATGTTCCTGCATCCTGCTTCTTTTTTTCGTTTCACGCTTTCATTATATCGCCAGCCTCTCCCTAATTCCATCGGGAAACATTGTATTTTGATGCTAATTCTTCCACTTGACAGATTTTTTATTTAAGACAAAGTCATACTTCTGCTCATAAGCACAGCATCTTCCGGATCTTTTCCACCATAATAATTTTTACGGATTCCATCAATCAGAAAACCATTCTTTTTGTAAAAACGTATCGCATTTTCATTACTTTTTCGAACATCCAGAAGAATTCTTTGAAGTTCTTTTCTATGACATATATCCAGCATTTCTTCAAACAGAAATTGCCCGATTCCATTTCTTCTTGCCTCATTTGCAACTGCTATCCGGGCAATTTCACACTCATCCAGTACATAATAACATAAGAAATACCCCAGAACTTCTTCTTTCCACTTTGCTGCCACACAAAAAGTATGCTCCTGCTTCACTGTACTTCTTACTTCCGCTTCACTCCAGGAATCTGAAAATATTGCTTTTTCCAGTCTGGCAATTTCTAAAATCTCTTTCGTATCTTCTTCACTTAGTTCCTTCAACACAATGTTCTCCGGCATTTTTAGCACTCTCCAGATTCTTTTTCAGCATTTTCCTGTGCGGCTTTTTCCCGCTCAGCCCTTTCTCGTTCTGCCTGAGACAGCCTGAGATAATCCGGCTTGTGTTCTGCTGCCGTCTCTGTCTCTCCATTACGATAATATTCCATAGCAAGCGTTCCAAGTGCAGCCGCCCTCTGCTGATTCATATGTGCCGGTGCAAACGAAATCTTACAATTTACAAGTAATTCTTTCTGAAGTCTTTCGCGGTGTACCGGTACCCCGTCTCCAAGGAAAATAATCCCCTTCTCCATCGCATAACCAAGTAGCTTCGCAGCAAGTTCTTCAATTCCAAGCGCCATCTGCGGTTCAATTACCTTCAGCTTTTCATCTTCAAATTCATAAATACCGGTATAAACCTGATTCCTTCTTGCGTCCATGATTGGGCATACAATCTGATTCGCATAACACAGATTATACGCAAGTGCATCAACTGTAGGGACATGAATCAAAGGCTTATTAAGAGCCAGTCCCAATCCTTTCGCTGTTGCCGAGCCGATACGAAGTCCTGTAAAGGATCCCGGTCCACCGGCTATAGCAATCGCATCAATGGTATCCATATCCATATCAGTCATCCGCACAATCTCATCCAGCATCGGAAGCAAAGTCTGCGAATGAGTCTTCTTATAATTTATCGTGTACTCCGCAACCGTTTTTTCACTCATTCTTTCGTCCTGTTCCACAACTGCCACTGTTGCGACCAGCCCGGAACTGTCAATTGCCAATATCCGCATCTTTAACCCTCTTTTCTAACGTTCTTCCACCGTAATTCTGCGGAATTCAAATCCATTTTCCAAATCTTTTTCAATATAAATCTCCGTCCTTTTATCCGGAAGGATTTCCTCAATCAGATTCGCCCACTCAATCAGGCTCACCCCATCTCCATACACATAATCTTCAAAACCAATCTCATCCATCTCAGAGATATCACCGATTCGATAGACATCAAAATGATAGAACGGCAGACGCCCTTCATCATATACCTGCACAATGGTAAACGTAGGACTGCTTACCGGTTCCGCTATACCAAGCCCTTTTGCCATCCCTTGTGTAAATACAGTCTTACCTACACCCAGATCTCCGATCAGTGTATATACCTCTCCCGCCTGGGCCGCTTTTCCAATCTTCTCGCCAAGTGCGAATGTTTCCTCGGCACTTCTCGTCTCTATAACCATGACTTTTCCCTCTTTATCATTAATCTGCACTGACATGACGTATATTTACTTTTCGAGGCGGCATATGGGTAGAAATCATCTTCACAGCCGCTTCATACTGCTCTCCAAGAGATTCTCTTGGGAAAATTAACGCCCTTACTTTTGTCACATACAAAATGATCGATGTGTTTGTAGAAACCGCTTTTTGAAAATTATTCCATTCATTCACCGTACTTTGTTCATCCTGTGAAATCTTAATTCCCTCTTCTGTCAGTTCATAAGTAATCGGTTTCTGAAACATAGGAGATTTTTTCACCTGCTCCGCTGATTTTGTTTTCATATTGATCGGTGTTCCTATCAGAAAAAATGCTGCAATTAGAAAAAAGGTTGCCGCGGCAGGATAAACCCCATTCATCGTCTGCCGAATTCCTAAATATAACGTAATTCCTCCGAGAATCACTCCCACAATTCCATTCAGACTCGTATACGCCGTATGCAGCATAAAATCAAACATTGCCTTTTCTGTCATTTTTACATCAAACTTTATTGTCATTTATGATTCCTCCCTGACATTTACGAAGCTAATTTCTGTCTGCGTTATTCCGATTATAGCACACTGACTTTTCTGAAACAATCCTATTTTGCCTAAAAGCCCTACCACATCCTTCTCCAGTAGCAGGATAAAAAAGAAAGCAGTGCACCAGATGGCTCTGCTTCCTACATAATCTTTATTCACGTCCCATTTTCAGAATCGGGCTGATCTTCTTATAGATAAGAAATACAATCAATGATACCAGAATACCCTTCAACAGATTAAACGGTGCTACCGCAAAAACAACAAACGTAAGTAAACTTGTAATGTTTGCATTAACTGCGGTTCCCATGCCTACCAGTGCATCAATCGGCATATTAAATGCTTTCGCATAAGTCGGAAGCAACACATAGGCATTTAAAAAGCAACCAACGAATGTCATGAAAAGCGTTCCTGTCAGCATACCGATAATCGCACCTTTTCTCGTGTGAAATCTGCGGTAAATGTATGCTGCCGGAAGACAAAGTGCACATCCCACAAGGAAATTGGCAAGTTCACCTACACCTGCAGTTTTAGAACCATTGATCAAAAAGTTAAGCAGAATCTTCACCAGCTCAATCAATGCCCCTGCAACCGGTCCCATTGTAAACGCTCCGATCAGAACCGGCACTTCGCTGAAATCGATTTCATAAAAACTCGGTGCAAATGGAAGCGGGATTTCAAACAGCATCAACACTACTGCGATTGCCCCCAACATACCTACCTGTGCAATCATTTTTACACTTACTTTTGTCTTTTTTCTTTGTTTTGTGTTTGACATTACATCTGTACTCATGTTTTTCTCTCCTTTTCTTCACACAAAAATAATAGATAAGTCAAAAGGAGGAAAATCTTCCTGGTAAATTATCGGTTTACAATACAAAAAGCCCCGGATCATTATGAACCGGGGCAACATCTTTATCTTCTCTGTATTATAAACAGATGATTTTCTTCTCTCATCCAGACTTTACTGTCGGTTTTGGAATCACACCAAATCAGCCACTCTCACTTAGTGATCGCGGGTCGCGGACTTTACCGCCGGTTGGGAATTACACCCTGCCCCGAAGAATTTCCTTGTTCTTTTCGGAAATATTATAACTCAGCGTGATATATAATTCAAGGACTATTTATCGCCATATACATTTTTATTTTGGAAATTATATGCTATACTTTTTTATATGCTTATTATCGGAGGTTATAAATATGTTTTTTATTATGGGAACCGGTCAAGACCAGAAAATCCTTTCTTTTGATCAGATTATGCTTTGTAAATGTTGCGGGAAATTCGGACATATCCAGATTATCATGACTTACTCTTATTTTTCATTTTTCTTTATTCCTCTTTTTAAGTGGAATAAGCATTATTATGCAAAAATGAATTGTTGCGGTGCAGTTTGCGAACTTTCACCGGAAATTGGTCAGGGAATTGCAAACGGAAATATAACATCTCTAGACGAAAGTGCGCTGCACTTTTCCGGCAACCGCTCTTCAGGCAGGCGTTGTCCCAGATGCGGTTATTATACAACAGAAGATTTTGAATTCTGTCCGAAATGCGGAAGCCATATGAATCCAGCGCCAAGATTCGCGAGCGAGTCTTGAATTTGAGGTGAAAAATGAACAACATGGAACCTATTCTACAGTTGATTGAGAATTACAGCTTAGATGCCCCCTTTCTGCTTTCCATTGATGGACGCTCTGCTTCCGGGAAAACAACACTTGCCATGCAGCTTGCCGATGTATGGCAATACAACATTATCCATATGGACGATTTTTATCTTCCCTTTAACAGGCGAACACCGAAACAAATGGCCCTCCCTGGCGGAAATATAGATTTTGAACGTTTAATCAATGAAGTCCTTCTTCCATTAAAATCAGGAGAAAATGTTACCTACCAGCCATATGACTGCCATAATAACATTTTTTACCCTGAACGATTTCTGGATGGGGAAAAGTGTACTATTCTTGAGGGATCTTATAGCTGTCATCCATGCCTTCAAGAATATCTTGACCTAAAAGTGTTCATGGATATTTCGCCCGACCTTCAAAAAGAACGTCTCTTAAAACGGAATCCCGATGCTCTGGAAGCCTTTTTCTCTACCTGGATACCTCGTGAAGAGTATTATTTTAATGTATGTGAGATCAGAAACTCTTGTAATCTGATTCTTAATAATCTGTAACTTAAACATCTAATTTAATTTTGCAAGTATGAAAAAGAGGATGCCTCTAAATGTGCATCCTCTTTTTTATCTTATCCCTCCTATTATTCAGTTACCCACTGATTCACCAACTGAACTTTTTCTGATGCCTGTACCAATGTAGGTATCAAAATCAGCTGTACAATAATCCCCGGAATCGCATTCAGTAAAGCTCCGGACATAAATATTTTCCATCCAAAATCCATTCCCAATAATGGATACACGATCATGCATGTGATTCCCCAAGCCATTCTTCCGGCAAGCATTGCTGTTAACAGGCTTACATATATTCCCGACAATTTCCCCTTCCATCTTTTGTACATCATTCCTGTTACCAGTCCATACACTGACAGTTCCACAGCCATACAAACAGCCATAGGGAACATCATCGGCATGCCAAACAGTATACTACGCAAAAGCGGGGTGCAGAATCCTACAATAGCTCCATATTGCCATCCGCAGATAAATCCACAAAGCAGAACCGGAATGTGCATCGGAAGCAACATGCTTCCTATACTTTGAATCTGTCCGGTTAAAAACGGAAGTAAAAGTCCCAGCGCTAAAAACAAAGCTGAAACCGCTAATTTTTTGTTATTTTTCATGTTACTATTCCTCCATTATTATAAGCTTAATCTGTAATACCCCATTTCAGTCATCCCATCGAGCACTCATTATCACTTTTTTCATAAGAGAGACATAAAAAGGTATCCAATTTCTCTTCTGAGAAATCGCATACCTTCTATAGTACACATAATACACTTGTATTGTGTCATGCAAAGCATGACGCGCACCTCGCAGCAAGTACGCCGAGGCGTACTTGAATAGATTGTATAATTTCTTTGATTATTCATAGATGCTTCTGCATCCTTCTTTTCGCTTCAGCTTGATACGGTCATCGTATCATGCAACTTTTTTATTGTCAATACTACAAAATCTAGCTTCTATAACAAAATCAATTACAAATACGATTAAGTTCTTTCAGAACATCTTCTATCAACCGTCCGACTGTAATTTCCGAAACACCTACAACAATATTATCGCAATGATTGATCGGTATTAAGATACGTTTCGCTGTACTTTGCCCCACGGCAAGTGCCATTTTAGGAGTAATCTCTCCATTCATGGCGTCAGCAATTACAATTCCAATCGTTCCAACTATTACATCTGCTTTGCGGCTTCCAACAATAACTGCATTTTCACCGGTTGCTGCATAATCGGCACCGGCTTTTAGCATAGCAGACGTCGCCATAACATTTGTGCCCACTGCAGTAATAGCCACCTTCGGCATTTTTTCTTTAATAGCCGAGACAAGCTGTTTCCCAATTCCGCCTCCTTGCGCGTCTACAATTAATACATTCATTCTCGTTCTCCCGAATTTATCGTTTGTTAAATTTACATTTTTTCAGTATCCATCTCTGGGCTTCCACATACATCTTCTCACAGGCATCATCATACGGCATCCATTCGAGCACATGCCCCGCTTCTATCGGATCTGTTACTTTCTCCAGAAAGGTGCCCGAATAATAATACTGAATCGGATGAAAATATCCTATTTTCTCATGTATTCCATAAATCTCCGCGGAACCTTCATACCGTTCAACCAAAACAGCATATCCAGTTTCTTCGATACATTCCCGCTTCATACAGTCAATATGAGTCTCGCCCTCTTCGATTCCCCCACCCGGAAGGAAATATCCTTTCGAGGTTCTGACAACCGCCACTTTTCCTTCTTTTACAGCAATCAGATACGCACCGAGGCGATCAAAATAGCAAACACCTTCTACCGGTACACCAAATGTTTTTTCTACGAAATGACTTTCCCTGCTGATTTTCTCAAGCGTCTCGCGAAATACTCGTTCTCGCAGCTTTTTCATATAAGGAATGCCCTTTGTCTGTTCCTGTCCATAATTAAACTGCAGATTATACTCCAGCGGCAGCCATGTATCAATGGCTGCTTCATTGTGCTGAATCACCGCTTCTAACTTATCAAGAGCCTGAACAAGCTTAGACTCTTTTGTCTCTTTTTGAAGCACTTCTCTGAAAATTCCCGCAAGTTCTGCTTTTCTTTCTTCCGGGAGCATAGAAGTAATCTGCATAAGTGCATCTTCTTCCGTCTTCTCATCATCTTCTGTCTTAATAAACGCCGGAACATCCCCTGTTACAGCTTCTCCAAGATCATGGAACAGACAGAGCTGCATCACCCTGTTCATATCATAATCAGGGAATTCATCTTTAACCAGCCAGGCAAATACCATAAGCCGGTAAGTGTGCTCTGCCACGCTTTCCTGTCTTCCATTAGAAGTCCAGGAATGACGCGTGTTACATTTTAGTTTCTCTGCCAGAGAAAGGAATTCCAATAACTTTTGTTCTTCCATCGTTACAGCATCTTCCTTATTTTACCCCAGATCTGCATCTGGAAATACTCATATGCTCTGTCATAAATAAATAGTCCCATCTGTCCGGCTGCCAGTACACCTGCCAGGATTCCTACAGATAAATTTCCTTCCAAAAGCACATTCTTCATTCCTAACAATATTGCAATATAAAGTATGTTAAATATCAAATATTTGGCTATCCAGAACAGAGCCTTTCTATTTCTGTTTTCCGAAAGCCTTCCCAGACTTCTCCATACAAATTCTATTGCCAGGACATAGAGCCCCATCGCTGCATAAGATACCACATACAGTTTATCAGGCGAAACTAAAATTCCCAGAAGAACGCCCGCCGTATAAAATGCTGCTCCTGTCCTGACATCGCTTTCTCTGATTACAGCTCCAACAAAATAGGAAGCAGCCGCCAATAAAAATAATGTATTCGTCTCAATCACACTTCCAAGTGCGATACATACTTCGGTAAGTGCCAGTAAAAGTCCGCCAAAAGCTATTTTTTTCGCTTTTACATGCATGGACAAATGTCGCCTCCCATACATTCACATAAGGTATCCATAATCCAGAGATCACAGCACATATTTCCGGTGCCGCATGGAGAATCATTCTGATTTCCATATCCGCCGCCATACGGGTTATTCTGATATCGCTGCGAATTCCAGCTCACCTGATTCAGAAGCTGACGATACTCAGGATTGTTCGGTTCCATATTTACAGCCTGCGCTGCATGATCTCTTGCAAGAACATTGTTCCCTACTCCGGCATTTGCCATGCCGCTTAAATAATACCACTGAGCAGTCCGGTTCGGCATTCTGTTCAGAACATTCAGCGCATCCTGATACCTGCGGTTATTGATAAAATTATAGACTGCCTGAAACTCTACATCCTGCTGGCTTCCCTGAGAACGGTTCTCACGATATCCCTGATTACTGCCATTCCCGGAACCATAGCTGTAGCCGTATCCATTATTTCCATAGTTGCTGTTTCCATAACCGTTATTCCCGTAACCGCTATTTCCATAGCCATAATTTCCATATCCGCCACTTCCCCGGCCTTCACGCTCACGCATGATGATATCATAAGCTTCCTGTACTTCTTTGAATTTCTCTTCTGCAAGATCTGCCAGCGGGTTGTTCACATTTGCATCCGGGTGATACTTTCTCGTAAGCTCCCGGTACGCTTTCTTTATCTCATCATCCGATGCATTTGGCGACACACCAAGTACTTCATAAGGATTTTTCGTCATAACTTAAGTTCCTCACTTTTCTTTTCCTGCAATTTTTTGTAACGATTCCAGACTCCATCATATAATATATTCCGCAAAATGTCTACATCCAACAGACAGGGAAGCATTTCAAATTCTGCAGTACAGTTTCCTATCATCATGCAGAGAATCTCCCGGCACTGTTCTTCATAGTCCTCTCTTTTTGCAAGCTCTGTAAGCGGATTATAGCTATGATTTTTCGTGTCTTTCTCAAGATCTTCCCACGCATCCATTATATAAATAAATTTTCCAAGATAGAATCCGATTCTTCTAAGTCTCTCTTCCCAGCCGTCTTTTTTATAAACAAATAATTCTGCCATCAGTCTTCCGAAACACCCTGCCGGTTTGTCGATTTCTATTGTTCCGGCTTTTTCAAAATGCGTTAGGTTCTTCAATTCTTTCTGAATCACTCTGCACTGTCTTGGATATTTCTGTATAATCTTTTTCATCTTATGGCGCAGCGCGCAGGTACCCAGAAAGCCACCAGCCTTCTTCTCGTCCTGCCAGTCATCTTTTAAATGATAATAAGCCAGGATCATATTCATGTCTGCGGCGTATTCTGTAATCTCATTCTTCAGCATGAGTTGCTTTTTGGCCGGATGTACTTTACATCTATGCATACTGCCGCTCGTCTGACATTCATACAAAGAAGTCAGCAAAATCACCAGGAATGTCATATCATAAGTCAATGTAAGCTGTCCGATCGTTCCGTGCTTTTCTTTCAAAGTATGACACAGGCCACAATAATAAGCTTTATACTTTCTGAAATCCTTCACCTTAAGTTCCGGTTCGTACGCCGTTACATATCCAAACATCTTTGCCCTTTCCCGTCATCTATCTCCCCTTGACGCCTTGCTGCAATCTACCATATGCTCTATTTGCCCAGAATATTCTCCAGAAGCTCTGCCGCATCCTGAATACATCCGTCACAACTTCTTAATACTTTCTTCGTCTGAATTCCTTTCAATTCACCACAGATTGATGCGCCATTCTTCTCTTCGAATCCGGCAACGATCTTCTTCGATGTCTGATAAGTATCCACTTTACTCTTCACCTGAGAATTTCCTTTGCTGTTCAGTAGTCCGACAATCGCAACGGCACCGGAAATCGCACCGCAGGTTCCTTTCATTCCGCCCATTCCGGCTCCGAATCCTTCCATAACTTTAAACAACTGATTCTCATCCATATCCACCAGATCACTAAATGCACATGCCACTGCCTGTGCACAGTTATATCCCTTTGCGTGCAATTCCAATGCCTTTTCAGCGTATTTTCCCATAGTATCTATCTCCTTTTTCTATTTTTGTATTCCTCTCATGGTCAATTGGATTCTCTTTTTCTGCAGATCTACACTCATGACTTTGACATCCACAATGTCTCCTACACTGACTGCTTCCAGCGGATGCTTGATAAATTTGTCTGTGATCTGGGAAATGTGTACCAGCCCATCCTGATGAACACCGATATCGACAAACACACCAAAATCAATGACGTTTCTGACCGTTCCTTTCAGGATCATTCCTTCTTTCAGGTCTTTCATCTCAAGCACGTCTGTACGCAAAATCGGCTTCGGCATCTCATCTCGCGGATCGCGTGCCGGTTTTTCCAGTTCTTTTACGATATCTCTTAAAGTGATCTCACCGACGCCAAGATTCTCTGAAAGCTTCTTGTAATCTCTGATTGTAAGGGAAAGTCCTGTCAGTTTTCCTGCCATAATATCTTCCGGTTTAAATCCTTGTTTTTCCAGAAGTTTTGTTGCCGCTTCATAAGATTCCGGGTGTACACTCGTTCCGTCCAATGGATTTTTACCTCCCTGGATCCGCATAAATCCTGCACACTGTTCGAATGCTTTCGGTCCCAGCTTCGGAACTTTAAGAAGCTGTCTTCTATCTTCAAATTTTCCATTTTCTTCGCGATAGGCAACAATATTTTTCGCAAGTGTACCGGAAATACCGGAAATGTAGGAAAGCAGCGGCGCAGACGCCGTATTTAAATCAACACCAACTTTATTTACGCAGTCTTCTACGACTCCTGAAAGTGCTTCACTTAACTTCTTCTGGTTCATATCATGCTGATACTGTCCGACGCCGATGGATTTCGGATCGATCTTTACGAGCTCTGCAAGCGGATCCTGAAGTCTTCTCGCAATCGAAGTTGCGCTTCTTTGTCCCACATCAAATTTCGGGAATTCTTCCGTCGCTAGCTTACTTGCCGAATAAACGGATGCTCCCGCTTCATTCACAATGACGTACTGTACTTTCTGTGGGATCTCTTTCAGAAGTTCCACAATAAACTGCTCTGATTCTCGGGATGCTGTTCCATTTCCCAGAGAAATCAGACTAACATTGTACTTCGGAATGATTTTCTTAAGAAGGTCTTTTGCAGCCTGGATCTTCTGCGGGGTTGTCGGTGCAGTCGGGTAGATCACGGTTGTACCGATTACTTTTCCTGTCGGATCAACGACCGCCAGCTTACATCCTGTACGGAAAGCCGGATCCCATCCAAGCACTACCTGTCCGACAATCGGAGGCTGCATCAGAAGCTGTTCCAGATTCTTGCCGAATACGACAATAGCTCCATCTTCTGCTTTTTCTGTAAGATCATTGCGGATCTCACGCTCAATCGCCGGCGCGATCAGTCTCTTATAACTGTCTTCCACGACTTCTTTCAAAACCGGCGTGGTATATTGATTGTCTTTGTGAATAACCTTTTTCTCCAGATAACGGATGATATCCTCCTCCGGCGCTTCAATCTTCACGGTCAGGAATTTTTCTTTTTCACCACGGTTTAATGCCAGCACGCGATGTCCTGCAAGCTTGGCAACCGGCTCTGCAAAATCGTAGTACATTTCATATACAGATTCTGCCTTTTCATCCTTTGCAACAGAGATCAGTGTTCCCTTTTTCACAGTCAGATTCCGAATATGCGTTCTATAATCCGCCTCATCAGAAATCGATTCGGCCAGGATATCTTTCGCGCCTTCAATTGCTTCCTCTGCATTTGCCACTCCTTTTTCCTTTGAAATATACTCTGCTGCCGTTTCCTCCAGAGGAATTTTTGCATTCTGCAGGGTAATATATACTGCCAGCGGCTCCAGGCCTTTTTCTTTCGCGATGGTTGCACGGGTTCGTCTCTTTGGCCGATACGGGCGATACAGATCATCCACCAGCACCTGTGTCTCTGCCGCCAGAATCTGCGCTTTCAGTTCCGGTGTCAGCTTACCCTGCTCTTCAATACTGGAAAGTACCTGTTCTTTCTTCTCCTCCAGATTTCTTAGATACATCAGTCTCTCATGTAATTTACGCAGCTGCTCGTCATCCAGCGTACCATGCGCTTCTTTACGATAACGTGCAATAAACGGGATCGTATTTCCCTCATCTATCAGCTTGACCGCGGCATCCACCTGCCATCGTTTCACACCAAGTTCGTCGGTAATCTTTTGATTAATGTCCATGTAATAAAATCCTCTCTTTCACCGTGCCGGAGCACGAAAGCACTACTGCTTATCATACCATGACGGAACTGATTTTTCAATGAGCGGTTATGATTTAGAGTCCGCTCTGTTTTCTTGCCATTTCCGAAAAATTGTGTTATACTCTACCCTACGGAGACGATCAGACCGGATCGTGAATAAGAAATAAGAGGTAATGAAATGAGCGATATTGAGAAGGAGCCACTATCGAAACAGCAGCTGAAATCCAAAGAAACGAAGGGTAAAATTTTCCGTGCTGCCAAAAATATTCTTCAAAAACAAGGATATGAGCAATTATCCATTAAGAACATCTGCGAAGAAGCAGGCGTATCCAACGGTAGTTTTTACCATCATTTTAAGACCAAGGATGATTTGCTTTCGTATTATATAGAAGAACAGCCAAGTATCAATCCTGATCTTCTGGAGCCGCCGGAAGACTCGGAAGAAGTAAAAATAGCGATCATTCATGTATATTTGAATTATGCTGAATATTGCCGCGAACTCGGCGTAGAATTTATGGCAAACTACTATACACCAAAAAACCAGGCATTAAATCCAACCATTCGTACCGAACGTCCTTACCCTATTATTACAGTAGAGCATTATCTTCAGAGGGCGATTGATGTAGGGATCGTATCACCTAAGATTCCGCTTGTAGATATCTGCACCGATATCCGCATGCTGGTGATCGGAAATGTATTTGAGTGGTGTCTCCATAATGGAGATACTGATTTTGAAGGAAATATCAGACGGTCAATCGGGCATTATCTGGATGGTATCTTTTAAATGCAAAAAGGGACAGGCTGCAGCTGGTAAGGCTAAAGCCTGTCTCTTTTTATTATTCAAATTCTATTCTTCTTCCGCCCATATCAGAGCACATTTTACAGCTTTCTTCCACCCCTTCACCAGTTTTTCTCTCGTCTCTTCTGACATCTCAGAGCAAAACGTTCTGGAAAGCGCCCAATTTGCGCGAATATCCTCTGTATTTTTCCAATATCCTACTGCAATTCCCGCAAGATATGCCGCTCCCAAGGCAGTTGTCTCCACGCACTCCGGACGCAGAACATCCACATCCAGAATGTCTGACTGGAACTGCATAAGGAAATTATTTCTTGATGCCCCACCATCCACCTTAAGACTGGTGATCCCTACACCGGATTCTTTTTCCATCACATCCAGAATATCCTTTGTCTGGTACGCCATAGATTCAATCACCGCTCTGATAAAATGCTCTTTACTGCAGCCGCGTGTAACTCCAACAATCGTTCCTCTTGCATATTGATTCCAATAAGGAGCTCCTATTCCTGTAAATGCCGGAACAATATAAACACCATTTGTATCTTCTACCGACACTGCATATTCTTCCGACTGAGCAGCATTTTTAATCATTCGCATCTCATCGCGAAGCCATTGGATTCCCGCACCGGCCACAAACACACTTCCTTCCAGCGCATACTGAACTTTTTCCTCCACACTGGCCGCTATCGTTGTCAGAAGCCCGTTTTGTGAAGCAACTGCCTTTTCTCCCGTATTCATAAGGAGAAAACATCCTGTTCCATATGTGTTTTTCACTTCACCGGCCTCAAAACAGCATTGTCCGAAAAGTGCTGCCTGCTGGTCTCCCGCTGCCCCTGCGATCGGTATGCTGTCCCCTAATACACTTCCCTCTGTATAGCCATAAATATGGCTGGATGCCTTCACTTCCGGCAGCATCGCTCTTGGAATCCCGAAATACTCCAGAATCTTTTCATCCCAGCAAAGCTTGTGAATATTAAACATCATCGTTCTGGATGCATTCGTATAATCGGTAACATGGACTGTACCCTTCGTCAAATTCCATATCAGCCAGCTGTCAATCGTTCCAAACAGCAGATCTCCTGCCTCAGCTGCCTCCCTGGCCCCTTCTACATGATCCAGTATCCAGGCCACCTTCGAAGCACTAAAGTACGCATCCGGTATAAGCCCTGTTGTCTCATGAACATAGTCAGAAAGTCCGTCTTCTACCAGCTTTTCAATTCTGTCCGCCGTTCTTCTACACTGCCACACGATTGCATGATAAACCGGTCTTCCCGTATGCCGGTTCCAGACAACCGTTGTCTCCCTCTGGTTTGTGATTCCAATAGAAGCAATCTCAGCCCCCGATGCTCCGATCTTACTGATTGCCTCAGCAGCAACAGAGAGCTGCGTAGCCCAGATTTCCATCGCATCATGTTCTACCCAGCCAGGCTGTGGATAAATCTGTCTGAATTCCTTTTGCGCCATACTGCAGATATTCCCCTGCCTGTCAAACAAAATACAGCGGGAACTCGTCGTTCCCTGATCCAGCGCCATCACATATTTTTTCATTATCATTCCTCCGTATGTTTTTATATAGCAAAAGGCCTTTCAGGCAAGCGTTCCTGAAAGGCTCTTTTAATTTTAGAAGGGAATTTTGCAATTATTGGTATTGGCTACCTCTTTGTACCTTTATTATACCTCGTATCTATGCAAAAATCCAATTATTAATTGTAATATAAACCACCCATATATAGATTTCATCTATATGGTTTCATCAGGAATATTTTCACTACAAGGATACCACATTTCTTATGAAAAAGATATTCAGGAAATGCAAAAACCTTTCAGGCAAGCGTTCCTGAAAGGTCTTTTAATTTTAGAAGGGAATTTTGCAATTATTGGTATTGGCTACCTCTTTGTATCTCTATTGTATCTCCTCTATTTTCAAAAAGCAAATCACTTATTTTTATATATAAGTGCTATATATAGATGTCATCTATATCTATACAAATTTGTACATTGTGGTCGTCTTGTAAGCCTCGCCCCTCTTGCAGATCGGTCCTTCAAAATTCTCGTGGTGGATTGCATCCGGAAAATATTGGGTCTCAAAACAGGCTGCCTGACGTTTATGATAAATGGCGCCACCCTTTCCCTTCGCTTCAATAATAAAGTTTCCTGTATAAAGCTGCATACCCGGGAGGTCTGTATAAACTTCCATGGTGATTCCGCTTTCTTCGGAATACATTTCTGCTACTTTTGCAAACTTTCCTTCATTATTCAGCACCCAGTTATGATCGTATCCCATTCCATAATTCAAAGCTTCGTAATCATCATAGATATCGCGTCCAAGTTTCTTTCTGGTACGGAAGTCCATCGGAGTTCCTTCTACCGGAATAATCTCGCCGGTCGGAATCGATTCCTTGTCTGCTCTGGTAAATGCATCCGCGTCAATCCATACTTCCTGTTCCATCACATCTCCCGATGCATGTCCGTCCATATTGAAATAACTGTGATTCGTCATATTGATCACGGTGTCTTCACTTGGCACTCCATAATAGGAAATCTTTACTGCATTATCTTCCGTTAGAGTATAGGTTACTTCCATATGTAAATCTCCCGGATATCCCTGATCTTTATCAGGGCTTTCCAGTACAAATGTGACATGATCGTCCTCGGCTTCCTTTACATCCCAAACTCTGATGTTATAAAAATCAGGTCCGCTATGAAGATTATTGGTATTATCATTTTGAAACAATTCATATGTTTTGCCATTGATTTCAATAGATGCCCTTCCGATACGGTTTGCATTTCTTCCGACAGTTGCCCCAAGGAACAGATCTCCCGACTCGTAATCCGCAGCTTCATCATAACCAAGTACCACATCGCACAGTTTTCCTTCTTTATCCGGTACGATTACCTGCACTAGCGTAGCGCCGTAATCTGTCACGGAAATCTCCATCTGGTTCTGATTCGTTAAGGTATAAAGCTTCGTCTCGTCTCCATGCTCGGTTGCCCCAAAATCTGTAATTCTCATCATTTTCTTCGTCCTTTCTCCACATTCCACCCTGCCCGGGTTTAGCTGACTTTAGAATATCACATTTTTCTCTAAAAAGATACGATTTATATTCGAGATTTTTGTCAACATTGTTATATAAATATCTAACTTGTCTATAATTTAACTTTTCTTGTCAGATTGTTCTTTTTTTAGTACAATTAATTTATAGTATGTACATTTAATTAAAGGAGAAACAAAAGCTATGAGTAGACTTGAAATTTCTGCCCCGGATCGCGCTCAGCTCGTCATTGAAGGGCTTTATAAAGATCTGGAACGCAGAATCGAATCCAGCCCCCCGGGACTTTGCCCGGTGGACATGACACGTGCATTTCTTGAGATGTGCCATACGCACACATGCGGGAAATGTGTTCCGTGCCGTATCGGTCTGTGGCAGCTGAAGAACCTGCTTACAGACGTTATGAACGGTGAAGCTACATTAGACACTTTGGATCTGATGGAAGAGCTCGCCGTATCAATCATGGAAGGTGCTGACTGCGCAATCGGTTACGAAGCAGCACATATGGTTTACAAGAGTCTGATCGGATGCCGTGAAGATTACGAAGAACATGTTCGTCAGGGGAGATGTACATGTCATTATTCACAGCCTGTTCCGTGCGTATCTCTTTGCCCGGCTCATGTTGATATTCCGGGATACATTGCTCTGGTTGGAGAAGGACGTTATGCAGACGCAATCCGCCTGATCCGCAAGGATAATCCGTTCCCTACCACTTGCGGTTTTATCTGCGAGCATCCATGTGAAGCCCGCTGCCGCCGCAACATCGTAGATGATGCTATCAACATCCGCGGACTTAAGAGAATGGCTGCCGATTACGCAGGAAAGGTTCCTCCGCCGAAGTGCGGACCTTCTACAGGAAAACGCGTTGCTATCGTAGGCGGCGGTCCGGGTGGGCTGAGTGCTGCCTACTATCTGCAGCTTATGGGACATCAGACAACCGTATTTGAGATGCTTCCGAAACTTGGCGGTATGCTCCGCTACGGTATCCCGAACTATCGTCTCCCGAAGGATCGTCTTGACGATGATATCAATGCAATCCTTGAAACCGGCGTAGAAGTGATCCACGGTAAGAGAATCGGTGAAGACATGACAATCCAGAGTCTTCGCGAGGAATACGATGCCGTACTGATTACGATCGGTGCAAGTACCGATAAGAAGCTTGGTATCAAAGGCGAACAGGCTGAAGGTGTTCTTTCCGCAGTTCAATTCCTCCGTGATGTCGGCAAAGAACAGAATCCGGATCTTACAGGACAGGAAGTTGCTGTTATTGGAGGCGGAAACGTTTCTATGGATGCTGTACGTACTGCAAAACGACTCGGCGCTAAGAAAGTAAGCATCGTTTATCGTCGTCGTGTTGCAGATATGACCGCTCTTCCGACTGAGATTGAGGGTGCTGTTGCAGAGGGCATCGAAGTACAGACACTGATGGCTCCATCCCGCATTGAAACCGATGAAAACGGTCATGTGACCGGTATTTATGTAACTCCGCAAATGATCAGCAAGATCAAAGACGGCCGTGCAAGTGTACGGGCTACAGGTGAGCCGGATGTATTTATCCCTTGCCAGACTCTGATCGTAGCAATCGGACAGGATATTGAATACCAGCACTTTGAAGAAGCCGGTGTCCCTGTACAGCGCGGTAAGATCAGCACCCAGAAATACGGTGGATTTGACAACATTCCTGGCGTATTCGCAGGTGGTGACTGTGCATCAGGTCCTGCATCTGTAATCAAAGCAATCGCTGCTGCCAAAGTAGTAGCTGCAAATATTGACGAATATCTTGGATTCCATCATGTTATCAGTTGTGATGTTGAAATTCCGGAAGCTCGTCTTGATGACCGCCCGCCGTGCGGAAGAGTCAATATGACCGAGCGCGAAGCATGCGAACGTGTCTGTGACTTCAACGGTGTAGAAAACTGTATGACCGAAGCAGAAGCAAAACAGGAAGCCAGCAGATGTCTGCGCTGCGACCACTTCGGCTACGGCAGCTTCAAAGGAGGCCGGGAGAAATTATGGTAAACATTACAATTGATAATATACAACTTTCTGTACCAGAAGGTACAACGATCATGGAAGCCGCAGCAAGTGCCGGCATCCCGATTCCGAAGCTTTGCTACTTAAAAGGAATCAACGAAATCGCAGCATGCC
>JAXFTO010000037.1:0-4780 GCA_034176745.1 Bariatricus sp.
ATTCGTGGAAGAGAAATATGAATATTTTATGGCATATGAGAATCGGTTGGAGCAGTATTACTATGCCCATAAGATATTTCGGAAGCTGTACGAATTGGAACTTTTGCGGGAGGATTGGGATACGGTTCTTATGGAAACCGAAGAAATCTTATATGCAGACGGTGCAGAAAAATACAGAGAACTGACAGAACAGTTTGCAAAATGGCAGAAAGATGAGATGCCGGATATGGAAGTTCAGTTGGAACAGCTTATGGTCTATTTCCTTTTTACCTATTTCTGTGGAGCGGTTTATGATGAAAAGGTTTATGCAAAAGCGCGGATGGCTATGGAGAGTGTGCTCCTCATTAAGGAACTCTTTAAGGCACGCTGGGTGAGAAATGGATATGCGCTGGATTTGGATGAACTGACAGAGCTGGTCTATCGGTATTCAAGAGAAGTGGAGCATTCGGATGAAAATTTGAAGAAGATTCTCTAGGTAAGGTATTGCTTGTGACGCTGCGTAATGATGTAACATGAGCAGTGTTAGGAGGTACCAGTTCGGCCATGAAGCTCGACCCGACTGCTGAAGCAACTAAGGCTCTCGCTCATGGCTGAACTGTTACATAAAATTTTTATATACAAAACCATTATATGGACTTCAAAGAGTGCATCTGATAGAATAAAATAATAGTCGATTAAACATTTAGAGGAGTAGTAGAGTATGTACGAGATAATGAGTTCTGATGAGGCGATCAGATTGATCAGAGATGGTGATTGTATTTGTGTAAATTCGTTTGTAGGTATAGAAAATCCGGTAGAACTGCATGAAGCTTTATATAGAAGGTATCAGAAAATGCAGTCGCCTACCCATCTTACAATTGTCTCCAGCGCCGGCTTTGGTGTCTGGGATGAAGAACACAATGCGGAAGGGTATATAAGAGAAGGAGCGGTAGACAGGCTGATCTGTGGACATTTTGGAGCAATGATGAGCACGAAGAAACTGGTTCTTGAAGACCGGTTTGAAGCATACAATCTGCCGCTGGGATGTATTTCTCATGCAATCCGTGCTCAGGCGGGAGGACTTCCGGGAGCACTTTCCAAAGTAGGACTGGATATTTTTGTGGATCCCAGAAAAGAAGGCCCGGGGATTAACCGGATTTCTATCGATGATTCCCTTGTCAAACATGTAGAAGTAGACGGAGAGGAATTCCTTTATTATAAGCTTCCAAAGCTTACCGTTGCGTTGATCAAAGGAACGGCAGCAGATAGAAAGGGAAATGTTTCTTTTGATGATATGTTTATGTCCGGAGATGCACTTTCTATCTGTCAAGCAGTCAAAGCAAACAGAGGAAAAGTAATTGTACAGGTTGACCGGCTTGTCAACACACCGTCACGTCCGCGAAATGCGATTATCCCAGGTTGTCTTGTTGATGCAATCGTAGTGGCAGAACCGGAAAAGCGCAACGAGGCATACACAGCCCTGACCGGAAGTTTCGAGATTCCATATGAAGAATGGAGCACCTGGAATGAGAAAATCGATACCGTTTCCGCAAAGCAGTCGAAAAACAGCGTGGTAGGAAACATCATCGGCAGAAGAGCGGCGATGGAACTACGCGTAGATGATATTGTAAATATCGGAATCGGAATCCCGGAGATGGTATCCAGACATGCACGAAAGAACGGGATGCTGGACATGGTAACACTCACTGTAGAATCCGGAGGAATCGGAGGATTCCCGGTCTCAGGAGAAGCGTTTGGAGCCATGATCGGAGCCGCATCCGTTTACGATATGGCCAACCAGTTTGACCTCTACGATAACGGAGGACTCGACATCTGCTTCATGGGAGCACTTGAAGTAGATAAGCACGGAAACGTCAACGCTCACCGTGGCCCCGGAGCATTTGCCGGAATCGGAGGATTTGCAAACATCACAGCCAAAACACCGACAGTCGTATTCTGTATGACATTTAACGCAAAAGGACTGGAGGTCGCACAGAAGAAAGGTGTTGTAACCATCCAAAAAGAAGGAACCATTTCGAAATTTGTAGATAAAGTAAAAAGCGTCAGCTTCTCAGCAAAACGTGCAGTCGAAAATGGACAGAAAGTGCTTTATGTGACAGAAAGATGCGTATTCAGACTGACACCGAAGGGATTGAAACTGATTGAAGTTTACCCGGGAATCGATGTTCAGAAAGATATTCTGGATCAGATACCGTTTGACGTAGAAATATAGGTATGCAGGGGACGTAGCATCCGTTATGCGCAGCGTCCATTGATTCTAAAAGCACCCGGATTTGTGGAAAGGATGAGAAAGAACAAATGGAAAATCAAATGGATGTGTATCGAGAAACTAATGCAGAAAAATATGTGGATAAGAAAAAATGGATCATTGCAGTAGTATGCATAATCATCGCCTTAGTATCCTTTTTTGCCATTTCGAAATGGGCAACATCAGTTGATACATACAGAGGTGTACTTGGAACATTAAATGAAATGCAGAGAAAGGCGTTGGCACTTACAGGAACATCGACAGCGTTGGCGACCGGAGCAGCCGCGATTCCGGGAGATGCAACAACGCCGATTGCCAATAAGCTTGCGGATGTGGCAGGCTATATGGTGATTGTATATGTCGCAATCATTGTGGAAAAATATCTGCTGACGCTCACTGGATTTGTAACATTTAAAATCCTTCTGCCAATCGGTTTTGCAGTGGCAGCAGTGGCAGGATTTTTAAAGACAGAGTGGAAAAGCTTCGCATATCGAATGGCAATTAAGTGCATTGTCCTGGGAATTTTACTATGGTGCCTGGTACCGACCAGCGCATGGGTGACAAATTGGATCAATGATACCTATGACAATTCTCAGAGCATAGATACGAGTATATTAGAAGAGGAAGAAAATGCAGAGGAGGAAGAGGAAACACAGGACAAAGAAGACCGTGAATTTTCTGTCAGCCAGGCGTTAAGTGATTTTGCAAATCAGGTAACTGATGCAGTAAAAGAAACAGGTAAGGTGGCATCTGAAAAGATGGATGAATTTGAAAATGCATTAAATCAGATGATTGAGTCAGTTGCGGTTATGATTGTGACAACCTGTGTGATACCGATACTCGTACTGATGTCGTTTATGTGGATTCTTAAAATGGTGACGGGATTAAACATTTCAGTGCCAACGGCGAAGTCTCTTCCGAAAACCTCTAAAGTTGTGAAGAAGAGACAGGTAAAGGAGAAAAGCTATGAGAAGAAAAGATAGAGAGATTATTGATAAAAATAGAATTGAAGAGTTTATTTCAAGGGGGCAGATATTACGAATTGCTTTTTATGATGAAGGAGATATTTATATCGTTCCTGTGAATTATGGATATTCAGTTGGTGAACAATATACCTTTTACTTTCATGGTGCAAAGGCAGGACGTAAATATGAACTTGCTAAGAGTAGGCCGAATGTAGGATTTGAAATAGATGGAAATTATACCTTGTTAGAAAGTGAAATGGCTTGTGAGTTTTCCGCTGCATTTTACAGTGTAATAGGTACTGGTAGGCTTTCCTTGGTAGAAGATAATATTGAAAAGGTTAAGGGACTTAATTTTATAATGAAACAAACAACATCTAAAGAGGAATGGCATTATAGCGACAAGATGTTAGAAGCGGTTGCAGTTTTCAGATTGGTTGTAAACAAGTTGTCATGTAAAGCTAAATAGCATGAAGTGTATTGAAAAAGAATATTATTGAGATAATTGTGAAAAATGTATTTATTTTGAAAATAGTGATACCGCATATTGCCACTTACCCCTGCATACATTGTAAAAAGATGTATCCAGGGGGATTTTTTTGAAGGACTATATTGCAAAAAGAGCCGTGGAGATTGCGAATTATATTATAGAAAACAATGCAACGGTAAGGCAGACGGCTAAGCAATTTGGGATTAGTAAGAGTACTGTGCATAAAGACTGCACTGAACGTCTTCTCCAAATTAACCCGGCTTTGGCAGCAAAAGCACGCAAGATACTCGACCTCAACAAGTCCGAACGACACATTCGCGGTGGACTTGCCACCCGGGAAAAATATTTACATATGGAACATCATTGAAGAAAGTGGTTGGAAGCTTGCTGTGCTCCCAACCATTTCACATGTCATATCTGGAACTTAATGTACCCCAAATAAATACTTTTCAATATTACAATATTTATGTTTTCCTCATTTCCTAAAAAGAGTATAATGAAAAACAGGAGCAATTCTATCAAACAGTAAACCGAGTTGCTTACTTACACATATGGGGATAATAATATGCAGAATAAGAAATGGAAAACATTCAATAAACTGACCGAAAAGTGCTATAACAATATGATTGGTGCGGAAGCGGATGGAAACTGCTGGTGGCAGGCGTTTGAACTTTTGGTGGAAATCATTCGCGAAGAGAGACGGAATAATCCGAATTTCGCATCCGAAATAGAAATGATCGATGATATTACCGATTATAAATACGATATTCAGGGATGGCTTGAGGATTGCTTTGATGAGATGGATATGAGAGGCCAACATGAGATACTTCTGAAGATGTGCGATGATTTGCTCACTATGTTCAGCTGGCCGGACTATACCGGTTCGGATTTGAAATTCAGAAAATCATCTGCCCTCGAATCACTCGGACGAACGGAGGAAGCGGTCGGATTCTGTAAAGAGTGGATGCAGAAAGAACCTGAAAATATTATGGCGGCAGTGGCAGGAGTTTACGCTTATATAAAAACAAAAGAATTTGATGCAGCGGAGAAACTGGTGGATCAGTTTATTTTTGACAAAAC
>JAXFTO010000038.1:0-2108 GCA_034176745.1 Bariatricus sp.
TCTACTACTTCATCTGTGTGATGAGTAATCAAAATTACAGTAATGCCCTTTTCTGTATTTAAGTCGTGCACGACATTTAATACTTCTTTTCTGGACTTTGGATCAAGCATAGCCGTCGGCTCATCTAAAACAATACATTTGGGAAGTCCTGCAAGCACTCCCGCAATGGCAACTCTTTGTTTTTGCCCTCCCGACAGGCGAAATGGAGAAATTTTCCTTTTTTCAAGGAGTCCCACTTCCTTAAGGCTATTTGTCACTCTTTCCTGAATAGTCTTCGAATCTAAATTCTTATTTTCCGGGCCAAAAGCCACATCTTCTTCTACGCTGGTTTCGATAATCTGGTTATCCGGATTTTGAAAAACCATCCCAACTTTATCACGGATTTCCCATAGTGCTTTTCTATCCTCAGTTTTCTTCCCATCAATCCATACCGTGCCCTCATCCGGAAGGAGAAGCACATTTAAATGCTTTGCAAGTGTTGATTTGCCCGAGCCATTAGCACCTAAAATTGCCACAAACCTACCAGATGGGATATCTAATGATATCCCATCCAGTACTATCTTTTTGCTTTTTTCAGTTTCGGACTCCCACACTGTATATTTGTGTACTAAGTCTTTTATTTTAATCATTTCTGATTCCTTACTGCTCTTTCTTAAAGTTATCTAAGAAGCGTACAGGCATTGCTTTAATAAGCGCCCATCCAATAATACAGGTTCCAACCTTATCGATCAAGTTGGATGCAATATTTCTTAAGAAAGATGCCTGGAAAATGCTCTTTCCGCCCTGTACTAAAGCTGTAACAAGCATGTCAGATACTGAACCGTTCAGTCCACCGTACACATAAATGCCGATTGGTGTTCCGATTGCCGGACAGATAACGCTGAGTGCAAGACCTGTAACGATTGCCGGAACAATGGACCATGTAAACTTCTTAGCCACAAGACCTACAATAAGACCTACTGCCATGTTTACAAGGAAGAATGGAATATCGGTAACGCTGTACATAAGACCTGTGATAATGTTACTCAGTGATCCCACGATCATACCAGGTATTGGTCCAAGGATTGCAGCGGATAACACGGTTCCAAGCGTATCAAGATACAACGGAATCCCAAGCGCTGCGGTAATGATACCAAGTACGATGTTCATTGCGACACATACTCCGCAAAATGCTGTTACATACACTTTTCTGTTCTTCATAGTTGTTTCTCCTTCTTTCTCATCCCTCAGATGATTGCTAGTTCGTTGGCTTTATAAATAGCACATTTAACTATTTACTTGCCATGAATGGAGTCCAACAACCGAATTGCTTCTTCCATATTGCAAATCGGCACCTGAAGATTTCGCTTATTCAATTCTTGTTCCAGAATTTCCATGAAAACTCCCGGTCCTTCTGACGCTGTACAACTGTTCACTTTATCTGAAACTTCATCCATATTTTCGGATAGTTCTCCGCCCCAGTTCCCTCTGCAGGTAAGACCATATCCACAGCTTGGGCTTCCCTCTACAGAGACAATTCCAAAAACCTCGTATTCTTCGGGATATGTAAGATATTCTTCCAGCTGCATCAGAACCGGTTCCAACATCTTCAGGCATTCACTTCGAAAATGAGGATGGTTGAACTGATCTTTCACATGTCCCCATCTTCTGGAACCGTACAGAATGAATTCCGGGCATGGCAACTGAAAGAGTTGAATCCCTTTCTCCAATACCTTATTCATTAATATGGCTTTGGTCTGATATTCCTTTTGAAGTTCCGCTTCATCCATTACCACTTTGGACGCCGTATTCAGAATACAATGTGACACAAATAACAACCTCTTCATGCTATACCTCCATTTAATTTATGGAATCATGATTATAAATAAACGTCCAATTGTTATTGATAATATATTGTTATATTTATAGTTTTTATCTATAGAAGTTCAAATCCAGCACCGCACCGGAATTCATCGCATCCATCCACAATCTCTATTTTACTCATTCTGGTTCCATGCACCAGCAAAATCTTTAATTCCAAAATCTTCTGGTACAAATGTTGGATCCTTTCGCATTTTCTTCTGCTTTTCATAGTCTTTCAAAAGCTCAACTGTAATTGGTGACAGCAA
>JAXFTO010000039.1:0-2232 GCA_034176745.1 Bariatricus sp.
TCCATTGCCTGCTGATGACCTATATCTGTCAGGGCAATGTCCGTCGCACCACATATTTTATTTTCTACATTCCACACTGTCTGTCCATGTCGGACAAAATATACACATCCCATGTTCTTCTTCCTCCATTTCTTTTCGCATCCGTATGTGCTCTTCTCTTCCGCAACCATTAAAGCAGTTGATAATTCCAGATCTCATATCCCTGCCGTCTTGCCGAGTCATAGACCGGCTGCATATTTTTTTGCAGGATATTGTAGAATTCTTCCTTGGTATTCCCAGGTCTGTATAAGTCCTGACCGGCCCAGATAGAATGAAGATTATCTCTGTAACAAGCTTCAAAACGTTTATGCAATTCTTCCTTCTCGTAGATCAGTTTGTACATACTAAACTGATTTTCTGCAAACACAATAAAGAAAGGATCCCACTTCGGAAGCTTGTTGCTCTTGGAAGAATTCAGAGAAGAATCCATCGGCATCAGGTTCCAAAGCTCATCATTCATAACAAATGACCATGGGATGAAATGATCCACATCATACTGCTTGGACACAATCGGATTGCCGGTAAAGACATCCCTGACTTCTCGCACATCCAGAATGCCTTCCCATAGCTTACGCACATTATTCAGCTTTCGCATCTTTTCATCCATTGGTGCCAGTTTGTAAATGAGGCTTGGGACTTCCGGATTATTATTCTGCAGCCATTTCACCTTTTCATACTGAATCCATCCAAGGATATTTACTGTATTATCCTGGATCATCTTCATCCAGTCTGAGTTGAAATGGACTTCTTTTTTCAGTTTACTGCTGTCTCCAAAGGTATACGGCAGTCGAATCATAGTGCTGTCGATTCTTCGGATATATTCAGTCAGTCTGCGGATACTTCCCCACGGCACTTCCTCTGCACTTTTGGAGAAGAATCCCGCCAGTGCACGTCCCGGAACCATATTTGTCAGCTGCTCTTTGGAAAGTTTTAGCTCCGCATTATGCTCTCTAATGGCATTCTTAATCTCTACTTTAGAAGCATTTGCCGGAAGGTCACTAAGTTCAGTCAGTTTCAGAACAGCACGCTCCAGACCATCTCTCACAAGGCCGTCCGCCTGGATGCCGCTAAGATGAATGTGAAATTCTCTTACGGAATACCATGCATTGCAGATCATCTCATCAATGATTGCATCAAACGTAGTATCCTGAATACCCTCCGAAATGATATCTACAATGGATTCCAGCCAATAGAACTTATAACAGTATGACGGATCCTTCATCATCTGAGAGAAGCCTTCTATATCCAGGGTGTTGTGGTACTCTCCATTGATATGTAAGGAATATCCTATTTGCGGAGTATTAAATTCAGCCACCTCTCATCACCCCTTCCTGGTCTGACATCGCTAGTGATCCAATAATCTTCTATCGTAAGTTCCGGAATCTCTGCTATGAATTCCTGAAAGGAATCCTCTGTAAAATCTGTAAAGTACCGGCCATTACGTACGCCTTCAAAATCACTGTACTTGAAAGAAGTGTAGATTACGCCGGTACTTTTAAGCGCATCACACATTTTTCGTATCACCAAAAGCAGCTCATTCTTTGGCAGATGCAAAATAGAAGAACAAGCCCATATACCATCATAAGTGTCTATATCATCCAATTCCTGAAATAGCATTTCTTGCACTTCAATGCCGGTAAAAACACTGGCCAACCGACAAAGTTCTGCAGATCCATCGGTCGCTGTTACCTGATAACCCTGATCCAAGAAATATTTCGTGTCACGGCCAGAACCACAACCGAAATCAAGGATAACGGCTCCCTCATTCAACAAATGAAGAAATTTATCCTGAGCCAGATGCATATCAACATTCTGCGTATTCTCTATGAAGTTTTTTGCATTGAGATTGTAGTAATCAATTGTCTGGTCCATAAATAACCTCTTCTATCGTTTGTTCTTATATTCTGGCTTCATTTTTGAAATTACATTTACTACAGCAATTCGGAATTCATCCGAGACTTGCTTATCAAGTTCCATCAATTTATTAACTCGCATGTGCCTGTTATTATGACTATCCCTTTTACTCGCCGAATTCCACGGAGCTTCTCCGGGACCATTATAAACCTCAAAGACGTCGCCGTTCTTTCTAAGATATAAAACAATCAGGTATTCTGGTTCGTGGTTAATCACGATGTCATCCTGCTGACTTATTTTAATCTGAACCTTTTTTCCATCAATCTCACCATCATGAGC
>JAXFTO010000040.1:0-8069 GCA_034176745.1 Bariatricus sp.
CACGAAGAAATACTGCTGTTTCAGACGAAGCTCTTTTCCTGCATAGTGATTATCGTTCGGATACAGAACCTCTACGATATTCTTAGCCAGGTTTTCCTGTTCGATCGCTTTATGGTATTCACCACGGTCGAAGGAATCAAGCTTAAATTCTGTGATTGCCTTTGCATCCCAGATACGGAGCGTATTTACTACATGGTTTCCGTATCCAACGATCGGCATATCGTACGGAATTGCAAGAACGGATTCGTAATTTTCCTGAATATAGTAATTTCTCTTTGTCTTTTCATCATATTCTACACGGATCGTTCCGCCGAAGCGAACTTCTTTCGCATATTCATCACGGCGAAGCTCGAACGGATTACCGTCTTTCAGCCAGTTATCCGGTGTCTCTACCTGATACCCGTTTTCAATTTTCTGCTTAAACATACCATAACGATAACGAATTCCGCATCCATATGCTGCATAGCCTAATGTTGCAAGGGAATCCAGGAAGCATGCTGCCAGACGTCCTAGACCACCATTTCCAAGAGCTGCGTCCGGTTCCTGATCTTCGATTGCATTCAGATCGATCCCCATCTCATCGAGCGCTTCTTTTACTTCCTTGTAAGCGGTCATATTGATCAAGTTGTTACCAAGTGCACGTCCCATCAGGAACTCCATTGACATATAATAAATAGTCTTTGGATCTTCTTTCTCGTATGTCTTCTGTGTTGCAAGCCAGTCATCCACGATTGCCTCTTTCACTGCATAAGATACAGCCTGGAAAATCTGCTGCGGTGTTGCTTCATCGATTTCACGACGATACAGTGTACGCACATTATGCTTTACTTCTTTCTTAAACGCTTCCTTCTCAAATCTTTTACTATACATGCTGTTCTCCCTTCGTATGCTTTAGTTCTTTTCTACTCCCAGATTAACTGTTTCACCGTTGATCTTCCATTCTTTTACATAACCTGCCGGAGCAGATTTTTCAACGCTGACCGCCAGCGTCTCCTGTCCGATTTCAACAGCGAATTTTTCAAATACAGTCTCTGCTTTTTCGTTTCCTTCATAAGTAACTTTGATCTTATCCGTAACTTCAAAATCAGCTTCTTTACGCATTGTCTGAATCTTACTGATAATTTCTCTTACAAATCCCTCTTCCAGAAGTTCTTCTGTAAGGTTGGTATCAAGGACTACGGTAATACCATAATCATTTTCAGATACATAGCCCTCAGCCTGGCTCATATCGATCAGAAGGTCTTCGGTTGCCAGAACAACTTCCTGTCCATTAATATCAAGCTTCAGAGCTCCATTGGCATTCAGTTCATCCATTGCAGCGTTTCCGTCAAGCTTATTCAGTGCATTTTTGATTCCGCCAAGCAGTTTTCCATATTTCGGTCCAACTGTCTTAAGCTGCGGTTTGAATGTGTATGAAGTAAATGCACGGACATCTTCTGTAATTTCCATCTCTTTCACATTCAGCTCGTCTGTGATGATATCCTGATAAAACTCAGGAAGGTTTGTAATTCCTTTTACAAACATCTTTCCAATCGGCTGACGGTTCTTGATGTTTGCCGCATTACGGCACGCACGTCCCATAACCACAATTTTAAGAACTTCATCCATATTTTCTTCCAGGGTCTTATCAATAAAGGCTTCATTTGCAACCGGGAAGTCACAAAGATGAATACTTTCAGGTGCATTTTCATCAAGACTTCTTACCAGATTCTGATAAATCTCTTCTGTCATAAACGGAATCATAGGCGCTGCCACTTTGGAAACGGTAACAAGTGCCGTATAAAGCGTCATATATGCATTAATCTTATCCTGTTCCATTCCCTTTGCCCAGAAACGTTCACGGCTTCTTCTTACATACCAGTTGCTCATATCATCTACAAAATCCTGAAGTGCTCTTGCTGCTTCCGGAATTCTGTAATTGCCAAGATTGTCATCTACAACTTTGATCAGTGTGTTCAGTTTAGACAACAACCACTTATCCATTACGGAAAGTTTCTCATATTCCAGTGTATATTTTGTTGCGTCAAAATCATCAATATTTGCATACAGTACAAAGAACGCATAGGTGTTCCACAGCGTTCCCATGAACTTACGCTGTCCTTCCATAACTGCTTTTCCGTGGAAACGATTCGGCAGCCACGGTGCACTGTTAACGTAGAAATACCAACGGATTGCATCTGCTCCGTATGTCTCCAGAGCTTCAAACGGATCCACTGCATTTCCTTTTGATTTACTCATCTTCTGTCCATTTTCATCCTGTACATGTCCCAGAACGATAACGTTCTTATAAGGTGCCTTATTGAAAATCAATGTAGAAATCGCAAGCAGAGAATAGAACCATCCTCTTGTCTGGTCCACAGCCTCTGAAATGAAATCTGCCGGGAACTGCTGCTCGAACAGTTCTTTATTTTCAAACGGATAGTGATGCTGCGCAAACGGCATAGAACCACTGTCAAACCAACAATCAATAACCTCCGGTACACGGTGCATCGGCTTTCCGCATTTCGGACAGCGAATCGTTACTTCATCAATATATGGGCGATGAAGTTCAATATCATCCGGACAGTTATCAGACATTTCTTTCAGTTCTGCAATGCTTCCGATAGAATGCTGATGTCCGCATTCACATTCCCAGATGTTAAGCGGTGTACCCCAGTAACGGTTACGGCTGATTCCCCAGTCCTGAACATTTTCCAGCCAATCGCCGAAACGTCCTTTACCGATACTTTCCGGAATCCAGTTGATTGTATTATTATTTGCAATCAGATCATCTTTGACTTCTGTCATCTTGATAAACCATGATTCACGTGCATAGTAAATCAGCGGAGTATCGCATCTCCAGCAATGTGGATAGCTGTGCTCAAATTTCGGAGCGTCAAAAAGCAGTCCACGGCTTTCCAGATCTTTTAATACTTCAGGATCAGCTTTCTTTACAAATAATCCGGCAAACGGGGTTGTCTCTCCCATGTTACCCTTCTCATCAACAAGCTGTACGAACGGCATATCATATTTGCGTCCTACCTTCGCATCGTCTTCACCAAATGCAGGTGCAATATGAACGACTCCGGTACCGTCTGTGAGTGTAACATAGGTATCACATGTCACATAAAATGCTTTCTTATTCTGCTTTGCTGCGCAGTCATATGCACACTGATAAAGCGGTTCATACTCTTTATATTCCAGTTCCTGTCCTTTATATGTCTCAAGAATTTCATATGCCGGCTTTCCTTCTTCTGCCATCTTTCCGAGAACAGTATCCAGAAGAGCACATGCCATATAATATACATTACCGTCTACACATTTTACTTTTGCATAATCCTCGTATGGATTCACGCAAAGAGCGATATTTGAAGGCAATGTCCACGGAGTTGTGGTCCATGCAAGAATATATGCATCTTCATCTTTTACTTTGAAACGTACGATTGCAGAACGTTCCTTAACATCTTTGTATCCCTGTGCAACTTCCTGTGCAGACAGCGGAGTTCCACAACGCGGGCAATATGGAACAATCTTAAACCCTTTGTATAGAAGTCCTTTATCCCAGATCTGCTTTAATGCCCACCATTCTGATTCAATAAAATTATTATCGTAAGTTACATATGGATGTTCCATATCAGCCCAGAAACCAACTGTGCCGGAGAAATCCTCCCACATTCCTTTGTATTTCCAGACACTTTCTTTACATTTATTGATAAATGGTTCCAGACCATATTCTTCAATCTGGTCCTTTCCATCCAATCCCAGAAGCTTTTCAACTTCCAGCTCAACAGGAAGACCGTGCGTATCCCATCCTGCCTTACGAGGAACCATATATCCCTTCATTGTACGGTATCTTGGAATCATATCCTTAATAACACGTGTCAGAACATGACCGATATGCGGTTTACCATTTGCAGTCGGAGGTCCATCATAAAATGTATAGGTCTCTCCTTCTTTACGATTTTCCATACTCTTTTCAAAAATCTGGTTTTCTTCCCAGAACTTTTCTGTTGCCTTTTCTCTGTCAACAAAGTTCAAATCAGTTGACACTTTTTTGTACTTGGCCATGGTAGTACCCCTTTCATAAAATTCAGCTTTAATCTTTCTGTATCATAAGATACGCAGTTTATAAAAAAATATAGGTTAGCTGATATCCTATTAATAAAAAAGCCCTCATCCCGTAATAGGACGAAAGCTCTTGCATCGTTAACCACCTGTTACTGCATACCAACATATGAGTTTCCTATAACGGAGGAAATACCGGCAATCCCTACTTGCAATCCATCACTTTCGGTAGTTGCGACTCCGGAGTGATATTCAAATATATTCTACTCGCACCGGACTTCCACCATCTCCGGCTCGCTTTGCCTTTTAAATATAATTTACTGTCTCCGTCATAGTCTTTTTCTTGTACGTAGCTATTATAATAAAGAAACCCTTGAAGAGTCAAGGGTTTCTTGGATTTTCAGCTATTTGACGGATTTTTCCTCAAAAATTACACAAGTTGTATATCTATCTGCGAGTTCTTCCTCCAGTATTTCTTCTATTGTCATTTTTTCTCACATCTTGCGCCGTTTGATATCTTCTGGATTCTTCATATTTACGCCTCTGTGCCCTCTTCCGACGCCTCATCGCCTCTCTCTTTTTCTTACGTCTCAGAGCAGCAATATACAAAAGAATAAAAAGCACAACAATTACTGCAATAAATACCGCAATTCCTATAAGTATCAACTTCCATATGCCGGTTTCTTTTTTCACTTCTTTCTCATCACTGACCACTTCTTCCGGTGAATTTGCTTCAATATACTTATCACTGAGTGTGATCACTGAACTTCCGACCATATGACCATCATAAGTGTAATATACTTTTCCTGTCTTCTTATCTACCGTATCCTGAACAATTTCTTTCTCAAGATCAGAAAACTCTACCCCGGAAGGAAGCACTACATAAGCATCATCATCTACACTCTTAATATCTTCAGATATTTCCTTCTCCTTAATACTCACTTTTTCAAAATTGTCAAAACCGTAGTTTAACAGCGCTTCTGTATCCGTATACACATTCCTTCCATGCGTCCGTAAAACCACACAGATCAATCGTCTGTTTCCATCATCCGCGCAGGTAACCAATGTATTCAGTGCCTGATCCGTATATCCTGTTTTTCCTGCAATGACTCTCGCATCATAATATTCATTTCCTTCATAAAACATTTGATGCTTCTGTTGAAATGTTCTCGTTTCATCTGTAAGGTTCGTCGCCGGAATCGTATATTGCAAAGTCTGGCAGATTTCCTGAAATTCAGGATGATTCAATAACAATTCGCGTGTAATCAGCGCCATATCACGTGCTGATGTATAGTGGTTCGTATCCTCCAGCCCATTTGTATTGACAAAATTTGAATTTAAAGCTCCCAGTTCTTTTGCTCTGGAATTCATCTCATTTATAAACCAATCATACCCCTCGCCGATACTCTCACCTATGGCATAGGCCGCTTCATTTGCCGAGGCAAGTAAAACAGCATACAGAGCATCTTTTAAAGTCAGTTCCTCCCCCGAATTTAGCCCAATATGAGCATAGCCATAACTCAGACAGTCAATACAATCATCCGTCACAGTTACTTTGTCGTCTAAATTTCCATTTTCAAGCGCAATTAACGTTGTCACAATTTTCGTAATACTGGCCGGATACCCTTTTCCGTCAATATTTTTTGAATATAAAATAGCACCACTGTCCGCATCCATAATAATGGCTGCTTCTCCAAAAGTCTTAGGACCTTCCGGCCAGTTCTTCCACGAATTCGAATCCACTGTCATTTCATAAGCCTTCTGCATCGCCGCCTCTTCTTCTTCTCCCGTTTGTGGTGGAAGACTCTGCGTCATATCATAAGGTTCTGAATCCGCTGCCTGCACTTTTATCGGTAAAATAATTCCTGTAATAAGTACAGCTGACATCAATCCCGCAATTGCCTTTTTACATTTATCTTTTTTATTATCCCCTGACATTTTTATAAATTTCATAAAAACTCCTTATCAATCTTAAACCAAACCCCTATAGCGATTTACACATGCATAAATATCCTGCTTCCGAATCTGAGCCAGCCCTGCCGGAAGATAAGTTCCTTGACAGATGACTTTAAATCCACAAGACTGCAGCTGATTCCATAAGTTATCCACAAGTAAATCAATATTTTGTTCTTTCTTCTCCATTTTTTCCAACAGATACTTAAGACAATATGAAAGTGTCGTTGTCTGTTCGGAATCAAGAATCTGCTCTACATACTTCAAGTCCACAGTATCTTTACCTATCGAAAAACTGTCTTTTCCGAACTGCTTAATTTTCACCTGCTCACGCTTTCTTTCCAAATGCCCTGTTTTAGCAATTCTTTGATATCTTCCCTTATCAAAAAGAAGATCTGTAGATATCTTTCCTGTCATTTCCACATTTTCTTCAGACACTATATCCAGTACTTTTCTTACTTTATCAGTAATGTCAAATGTCTTATAACTATCCATCTGCAGGATTTTATCTGCTATATAAAAATATGAACCCGAACTTCCCGCCACAAGTATGACAGATATTCCATGTCTCTCATATAATTCTCTTGCCTGCAAAGTAAAAGGTGTAATTGGCTCCTTATCGCCGGATACTACTGCCTGCATCAACCGATCTCTTACCATAAAGTTGGTCGCACAGGTATCTTCGTCAATCAGCAAACTCTTTGCTTCTGCTTGAATGGCTTCCACCACATTTGCCGCCTGCGACGTAGAACCACTTGCATCCTCCGTTGAAAAATCAATCGTATCCTTTTTATTTGGAAGATCATTTATAAATGGAGAAATATTTACATGAGATACAGCTCTTCCATCCTCTGCCCTTATTTTAACAGCAGTATCTGATGTGATCACATACTCTCTTCCATCACCTTCGATATGATTGTAAATACCCTGTTCCAACGCTTTCAAAAGAGTAGATTTTCCATGATATCCCCCGCCCACAATCAGTGTAATTCCCTCAGGAATTCCCATTCCTTTTATTGTGCCTGCAAACGGAAGTTTCATTTCTATCTCCATAGTCTTCGGTGAAAGAAATCTGACAGCATTTTTCAAAGGCTTCTGAGATACTCCGCTTTCCCTTGGTAAAATAGAACCATTCGCAACAAACGCAACTAAATTTCTATTCACAAGTTCATTTCGAATAGTGTTCTGATCCTCTGAAAGCTCAATAACTTTTCTTACCTCTCCGGTTTTCAAATTTTTATAAAATAATGATTTTTTTACAGCTTCAGGAAGATACTCAAACAAAATCTTCTTTAATTCAAATGCATTGATTGTACGACCATTCGCAGGAAAACCTACTTCAAAACGCACCGTAATATTTCCATTATCAATCTCAAATGCGCTTCTTTCCAATACTTCCTGACCGCACCTGCTTATTCCTATCAGCCCGCTCTTCCCACTTCCTTTTGCCTGAAATGTGTACACGCCGATATTTTTTCCAAATACCCTTGTAAGATAGTCCTGAAGTGCTACCCTTCTATGTTTTTTCTCATACATCTCCTCCGGAAATCCGGCTTGTGCCTTTTTTACCTGAATACTCAACTTTGAAGGTGAGGCAAATGGATCTCCTTGCACATGTTCTATATTTAACTGAAATCCCGGAAATTGATAACTTCCCCTAAGCTCTTTATATGCCGGGTAGCTTTTTCGATTTATACTCATTAATAATTTTTCCAAATCTGCAGATGATTTCATTCTTGTACCTGCCTTTCAATGAACTTCCCATTACTATTTTGTATTTATATAACAAAAAACCGCATTACTGTTCAAAACAATAATACGGTCTCAAAAGTGAAGCATCGGGGATTCGAACCCCGGACAACTTGATTAAAAGTCAAGTGCTCTACCGACTGAGCTAATGCTCCATCCAATTTAAATTGTCTTGGTAGACAAATGCCCAGAGCCGGAATCGAACCAGCGACACGAGGATTTTCAGTCCTCTGCTCTACCGACTGAGCTATCTGGGCAAAATTGCGGGGGCAGGATTTGAACCTACGACCTTCGGGTTATGAGCCCGACGAGCTACCAGACTG
>JAXFTO010000041.1:0-6941 GCA_034176745.1 Bariatricus sp.
TTGCATGACACAATACATCTGCGCACCTCTGCAATCCGCCGGAGGCTTTATCTTGGAAGGAGATTGGACTCCCACCAAGACATATTTGTCACAACTCACCACCTATAGAGGTGGGAGTCTTATCTTCTTTCAAGATAAAATATTCTATACATCATATTATCTTTATAGTAACTCATCGGCGGCGTTCCCGGGAAATATCGTACCATCCGGTACACATAAAATGTAATCATACATACCAGTATTACAACTAACCATTTAAACATACTTTTTATTTCTTTTTGCAAAATATATCTTCTTACAGCAAATGCCGCAAGCCAGATGATAAGTACATAAGAAAATGGGTGCAGTTTCAAAGCCGCAGCAAAGTTTCCTCTAAGGATCGACAGCATCGCCCTTGTCATCCCACATCCCGGGCAGGGAAAACCGGTAAGGATCACACTGGGGCAGAGGCTGCCAAGTACGAATCTTCCCAAAAGGAAATATAGTACCAGAACAAGCAGCGCAGGCCACAGATTCCGGACATCCTGCCACAAGAGCTTTAGTCCTTCTCCTATTACCTTCGCTGCTTTTTTCTTAAAATCTTTCATCTATTATTTAATGATTTTTTTCGGACATTTTTCTGCACATTTTCCGCAGTTCGTACATTTCTGCGGATCAATGTGGGCAATGTTATCGATAACGGTAACTGCTCCGAATTCGCAGACCTTCTCGCACATCTTACATCCGATACATCCTACAGAGCATACGCTCATAACATCTTTTCCTTTGTCTCTTGAGCTGCAGTGTACAAGATGTTTCTGTTCATATGGAACAATCTCGATCAAACGCTTTGGACAGGCGCTGACACAGCTTCCGCATGCTTTACATTTTTCCGGATCGACAACTGCAATACCGTCAACAACGTGGATTGCGTCGAACTGACATGCCTTCACACAATTTCCAAAACCAAGACATCCGAAGCTGCAGCCTTTAGAACCGCCGTTCTGCATCTGGCTTGCCATCACACAGTCTTCAATTCCGGTATACTCATATACCTGTTTTGCTTTTCCGCAGGTACCTGCACATTTTACAAATGCTGTCTGACGAACAGTTTCTCCTGCATCAGTCCCGAGAATTGCCGCAATCTTTTCTGCAACCGGTGCTCCGCCGACCGGACAGCGGTTGTGAGGAGCTTCACCTTTTGCGATAGCTGCTGCAAGTCCCGAACAGCCTGCGTATCCGCAGCCACCACAGTTATTTCCCGGCAGAGCTTCCAGAATTGCCTGCTCTGTCTCATCTACTTCTACTGCAAATTTCTTTCCTGCAACTCCGAGAAAGACACCAATAAAAAGACCGGTGCCGCCCACAATAAGTGCAGCAATTAAAATTCCTGTTATATTCATAATCCGGTCCTCCTATATAATTCCAGAGAATCCAAAGAACGCAATAGACATCAGTGCTGCCGTGAGCAGTACAATCGGTGTTCCCTGGAATGATTCGCTGATATCGTTGTACTCGATTTTTTCACGTACACCTGCCATGATCACGATAGCAATCGTAAATCCAAGTGCTGTGGCAAATCCATTTACCACACCTTCCAGAATCGTGTATTCTTTCTGAACGTTTGTAAGTGCTACACCGAGAACCGCACAGTTTGTTGTAATAAGCGGAAGGTAAACACCAAGCGCATTGTAAAGCGGGGGCATAACCTTCTTGAGGAACATTTCTACAAACTGTACCAGTGCCGCAATAACAAGGATAAATACAATCGTCTGAAGGTATTCAAATCCTGTCGGCATTAATATAAAACGATAAGTTAAACTTGTAATAAAGGATGCAATTGTAATAACGAATACAACGGCTCCACCCATGCCTGCTGCTGTATCGATCTTCTTGGAAACACCAAGGAACGGACAGATTCCCAGGAACTGGCTGAGGACTACGTTATTTACAAGTGCTGAACCAACTGCAATAATAAGTAATTCTTTCATCTCGTACCCCTCCTACTATTTTTCCTGACCTGTCGGGAAAACTTTTCCGTCACATCCACCGCATGATGCGCATCCGCCTTCGCTGCATCCCTGTGGTTTCGGAACTTCTTTTCCTTTTTGTGCCATCTTCTTCATGATCTTGCTTCTTGCCGCAACCAAAAATGCAAGCACAAGGAATGCTCCGGGAGCAAGAATGAAGATTGTAACCGGTTCGTAAAATCTGGGCATGATCTTGATTCCGAAAATCTTTCCGGCACCGATGATCTCACGAACGATCGCGATTGAGGTAAGACCGAAGGTGAATCCAAGTCCCATACCGATTCCGTCGAAAATAGAAGGAAGAACCGGATTCTTGGATGCATAGCTTTCTGCACGTCCAAGAATGATACAGTTTACTACGATCAGTGGGATGTAAAGCCCCAGTGAATCATAGAGGGAAGGTACAAATCCCTGAAGGAGGAACTGTACCATCGTTACGAATGAAGCAACGATTACGATGAATGCCGGCATTCTGACTGAATCCGGAATCACTTTACGCAGCATAGAAATCAGCATATTTGAGAGGACCAGTACGACTGTCGTAGAAAGTCCCATACCGATACCATTGATCGCAGAAGTCGTTACCGCAAGTGTCGGACACATACCGAGCATCATAACGAAGGTAGGATTTTCTTTGATCAAACCATTATATAATCTTTCGGTACAACTATTCATTTCCACTACCTCCTAACGCATTCTGATAATATCCAAGAGCAGTATTTACAGCTCCTGTCACAGCGCGGCTTGTGATGGTTGCTCCACTGATCGCATCAATGGCTTCTCCTTCTCCGCCGTCTTTTGATACATAAAATTTATCTGCCGCTTTTCCTGCATACTGACCATAGAACTCAGGCTCTGTAGCTCTCATACCAAGACCTGCTGTCTCACTGATCGACAGAATGGAAATTCCATTTACGGTACCGTCATTCATGATTCCTACAGAAATCTGAATGCTTCCGCCGTAACCGTCTTTGTCTGTCGTTGTGACTACATATCCGGCATTATCACTGCCCATCTTTGCAGCATAAACTTCATCTACGGTTGCGTTTGTTCCCATAGTCTCAATTGCTTTTACTGCTGCATCGGCATCTACTTCCATTTCTTCAAAGGAATCTGCCTCAGGGAAAACCGTCTGACATGCTTCCTGTTTTGCTTCAGCCTGAGCCTGAGCAATCGGAGCTTTTGTTACTTCATAAACAAGGCCCAGTGCCGATCCTGCAATTACCGTAATTGCTGTAAGAATCAATGTATTTTTTACAATTTTGTTCATTATTTTTCTCCTCCTTTACCAAATGGTTTTGGAAGAGTAACTCTTTCGATAAGCGGTACCAAAAGGTTACTGAAGATGATCGCATAAGATACGCCTTCTGCGGATCCTCCGAACAGACGGAAAATACCGGTAAGCACGCCAAGCACGATACCATATACAATCTGCCCTGCCTTTGTGATCGGCGATGTCACGTAATCGGTTGCCATGAACCATGCTCCAAGCATCAGACCACCGCCGCAAAGCTGCGCTGTCATATAGGGAATATTGAAAAATCCTATTCCATCCACAAATCCACCGAAAATTCCGATAAACAGCGCAAATGTCACAATGTACGTTCCCGGAATACGAAGATCAATGATTCCCATAAGGATCAGGATAATTGCTCCGATCATAATTGCGATCACGGAAGTCTCACCGATCGTTCCTCCGATATTACCAAGAAGCATATCCATACTGTTCACACCGGCAAGTGCGCTGTTGCCTGCTTCTACATTTGCGCGGATCGCTGCAAGTGGAGTTGCTCCTGAAATACCGTCATATGTAAAAGATGTCATTCTTCCGGTAAAGGAAATCAGGAGGAAACATCTTGCTGCAAGTGCAGGGTTCATAAAGTTCTGTCCGAGTCCACCGAAAATCTGTTTTACAACAAGGATTGCAAATACGCTTCCGAGTACTCCCATCCAAAGCGGAGCTGTCGGCGGAAGGTTAAGTGCAAGCAGAAGTCCTGTAACTACCGCACTGAAATCCCCGATCGTAATCGGTTTATGCATACATTTTTCATAGATATATTCCGTAAGCACTGCCGCTAAAGTTGTAACGATTACAAGAAGCCATGCATGTGTATCGCGGAAATTGTAAATTCCAAAAGCGGTTGCCGGCAGAAGTGCGATTACAACCCACATCATAATATTGCTGGTGGTCGCTTTGGAACGAATGTGTGGTGAAGATGATACTTTAAATTGTTCACTCACTTTTGTTCACCTCTTCCTCTCTGTACTGATCTATTTTTTCTTTTTGTTCGCAAGTGCAGTTTTTCTCATGGAACCAATCGCCTGCTTCAGCTGTCTCTTAGCAGGACAAACGTAACTGCAGGAACCGCATTCTACACATTCAAGACCGTTCATTTTCACAAACGAAGCTTCGTCATGACGCTCTGCAAGATCTGCCAGTCGTGACGGAATGATACGACTCGGACACGCATCCACACATCTTCCACAGTTAATACATGCCGTCGGCTTGCTTGCAGAAACTTCGTCTTTGGACAGACAAAGAATGGAAGATGATGTCTTGGTAATCGGAGTATCCAGTGTATACATTGCAAATCCCATCATCGGGCCTCCGGAAATCACTTTCTCGCATCCTTCCTTCAGTCCGCCTGCAGCTTCTACCAGTTCTTTTTGATTTGTACCAAAAAGCACTTTATAGTTTCCGGGATTTTCCACCCCGTCACCGCTTACCGTTACAACACGTTCCATAGACGGAATTCCTTTTACAACCGCGTTGTAAATGCTGATGATGGTTTCAACATTATCTACGACACATCCTGCATCTGCCGGAAGCATGGTTGAGTTGATTGCACGCCCTGTTGTGGCGAAAATGAGCTGGCGCTCTGCTCCCTGGGGATACTTGGTCATCAGTTCCTTAACTTCCATGCGCGGTTCATCTTTTACCAGTTCTTTTAACTTTGCAATGCAGTCCGGTTTATTATCTTCAATACCGAAAATACCTTTTGCATTGTCAAATAATTTCAGTATGACTCTCATACCTTCTACAAGAAGTTCCGGTGTCTCTACCATTCTTCTGTAGTCGGCTGTGATGTACGGCTCACATTCTGCACAGTTTGCAATAATGTAATCAATCTTGTCCGGTTCCTTCGGTGATAGTTTTACACGTGTCGGGAATCCGGCTCCGCCCATACCCACAATACCTGCATCCGCGATCATACCAAGAATCTCTTCTTTTGTTAACTCAGAAAGATCTTTCACCGGCTGACGCTCTGCTTCTTCATACTGTCCATCGTTTTCAATTACGATACAGTTCACTTTTGCTCCTGTCGGATTTACATGAGGCTCAATCGCTTTCACAGTTCCTGACACAGATGCATAGATTGGCGCTGATACAAATCCACCTGCTTCAGCAATCTTCTGCCCTCTAAGGACGCGATCTCCCTTTTTCACTACCGGACTTGCCGGTGCTCCGATATGCTGGGAGAGCGGATATACAAGATCACCTTTTGGCATAAGTTCTACGATTGCCTTGTCTTTTGCAAGGCTTTTTCCGTCGTTAGGATGAACTCCGCCTTTAAATGTCAAAAATCCCATAATCTATTCCTACCTTCTTTCTCCTTTTCAACCTTATATAACTATAAACAAATATTTGTAATAAATCTAGTAAAATTCAGAAAATTATTGTACATTTCAAGGTACATCTTGATTATTTTTTAACATTTTACAGACGCAAAAAGAGACTGTTTCCAGCCTCTTTTTGTTTACAATAATCTTATATTTTATGCTATATTCAGTCTCGTATAGAACAACGAAAATTATTCTTCGACTGCTTCTTCAGCTGCCTGAACATCCGCTTCCATTGCTTTCATGCTAAGGCTGATCTTCTTCTCTGCTTCGTTGAGATCTACAACTTTAGCTGTGATTTCCTGTCCTACAGAAAGTACATCAGAAGGTTTCTCAACATGAGCTCTTGAAATCTGGGATACATGTAATAATGCATCTACACCAGGAGCAAGTTCTACGAATGCACCAAAATCTGTCATTCTTGCAACTTTTCCGGTTACTTCTTTGCCTACTGCATATACTTCAGAAGCGTTAGCCCATGGATTTGTCTCCGGGAACTTTAAGCTGAGGGCAACTTTTGTATCACGGATATCTTTTACGAGAACCTTAAGTGTCTCACCTACGGTAAATACTTTCTTCGGATTTTCAACTCTTCCCCAAGACATCTCAGAGATATGAAGAAGTCCGTCTACTCCGCCAAGATCAATGAATGCACCGAAATCTGTTACATTTTTAACGGTACCCTCTACTGTATCGCCAACCTGAAGCTTAGCAAAAAGTTCTTTCTGCTTCTCAGCTCTTGCTGCTACAAGGAGCTGTCTTCTGTCACCGATGATACGGTTTCTTCTAGGATTGAATTCGCTGATCACAAATTCAATCTCCTGACCCTGATATTTTGATAAATCTTTCTCATAGGTATCTGATACCAGACTTGCCGGAATGAATACTCTTGCTTCATCAACAACAACACTTAAGCCGCCGCCAAGAATCTGTGTTACGCTTGCTTTTAACACTTCTTTGTTTTCAAATGCTTCTTTTAATCTTTCGTTTCCTTTTTCAGCTGCAAGTCTCTTGTATGTAAGAAGTACCTGTCCTTCTCCATCATTTACTTTCAGCACTTTAACAGTCATCTTGTCTCCTACAGAAACAACTGTTGTAAGATCCAGTCCGGATTCGTTTGTATATTCACTTCTAGTGATGATACCATCAGCTTTGTATCCGATATTCAGGATAATCTCGTCCGGTTTCACATCGATTACAGTGCCATCTACAACCTCTCCATTATGAATTGTTTTAAATGATTCTTCTAACATTTGTTCAAAAGTTAATTCTGACATTATTTTGAACCTCCTCAATTATATTGTTGGGCGT